>NZ_JBEYWW010000021.1:138814-177460 GCF_040644635.1 Microbispora sp. NPDC046933
CCGCGCTTATGTCTTTGTGCGCGGGGGGGGGGGGGTGGCCCCGCCCCCCCCCCCGCGCCCGGCTGTCAGGGGTAGCTGACGACGTTGACCGGAACGGTGGCCGTGCCCTGGGCCGGGCCGCCCGTGTCGTTGATGACGTGGGCGATCGTGCCCACGCCGCCCAGTGACACCGTGAGCAGGTCGTGGAACTTCACGCCCGGCCTGTTGGGGGCCTCGAAGCCGCGCTCGGCCACGATCGAGGGGTCGGTGCTGAAGTTGCAGTAGCTGCCCATGCCCCAGGCCTCGTGGCTGGTCACGCCGTCGGCCACCTTGTAGGCGGCGTAGCCCCGGGTCGAGCCGTTCATCCAGGACGCCTGGTTGGGCGGGTCGTAGGGCAGCTCGTTCTGGAAGAAGATCGTCTTGCCGCCCTGGCCGTTCCAGATCACCTCGTACTTCTTGTAGTGCTCGACGAACAGGCCGTACGCCGTCACGTTGTCGCCGTTGACGATCAGACCGGTGTCGGCCGGGTTGGTGTTCCAGCCCACGCCCGCGCCGTGATCGGCCCGCCATGCCCAGATGTGGTCGATGAGCGTGTTGTCGCTGTTCACCACCACGCTGGTCGTGGCCGAGCCGGGTCCCGCCCCGCCGATCCGGAAGAACACGTCCTGGATCGAGGTGGGGTTGGCGGCGTGGCTCGCCGAGGCGCCGTCGGGACCGACCCGCAGCAGCACCGGCGAGTTGACCGTGCCGGCGTCGAAGAGCAGGCCGGCGATCTTCACGCCGTCGACGTCCGCGACGCTCATCGCGACGACCCCGTTGTCCGGGATCAGCGTGGCGTAGCCGAGCCCGAGGACCACCGTGTCGGCCCGGGTAACGTTGAGCGTCTGGTTGAGGTGGTAGACGCCGGGCGTGAACAGCAGGTTCAGGCCCTGGCTCAGCGCCCGGTTGAGCGTGGCGGCGCTGTCGGACGGCTTGGCGACGTAGAACTGCGTCAGCGGGATCGAGGTGCCCGGCGTCGCGCCGTTCGCCCAGCTCACGCCGCTCGAGTTCGTCCGCAGGGACGGGACGAACACGCGGTAGGCGCCGCCCGAGTCCACGTACAGGTACGGCTTCTCCCGGGTGACGGGACTGGTCGCGAGCGTCGTGTACGGCGGGTTCGGGAAGCTCTGCGCCGGAGCGCCGACGACGCCGGAGAACACCATGTTCCAGACGCCGTTGGTCCAGCCGCCGATGGTGCTGTCGCGGGTGAACCACTGCTGCTGGGAGTACGGGCCGACGGTGCCGTCGATCTTGCTGTCGGCGATGTAGCCGCCGCTGGCCCAGCCGTACCCGTTGGGGGCGAGGTTCAGCCCGCCGCGCACGTGGATCCGCCGGAACGGCGCGGCCTGGGCCACGGCCCAGCGGTCGGTGCCGTTGACCGGGACGACGGCCAGGTTCTCCGCCGACCGCCAGAAGTTCTGGGTGGCGTTGCCATTGAACCACCCGGCGTCGACGGTGATGTCACCGTTGATCGTGACGTTGTCGGGCGACTGGCCGAGACCGGCGATCGAGGTGTAGAAGCCGATCTGGGCGTTGAGGCCACTGTAGGTGCCCGGCTTGAACAGCAGCGCGTAGCGCTGGCTGCCGAACTGGTTCGACTCCTGCTGCTTGAAGATGGTGTCGAGCGTGCTCTGGATGCTCGCGCTCGACATCGACGGGTCGAAGACCTTCACGTTCGGCCCGAGGTCGCCGCCGCCCGGGAGGTTGGGTCCGCCGTCGTCGCCGCCGGTGGTGTTGACGGCGAACTCCCAGAGCGAGTAACCGTACCCCGTGGCCCGGGTGAGGCCGTACATCCGCACGTACCGGCCGGTCGCCGTCAGGTCGAGCGACTGCGTCCCGCTCACGCCGTTCACCGTCGCGGTCGCGTCCGACCAGGACGAACCGTCCGGCGAGACCTGGATCTTGAACGTCTGGGCGTAGGCGGCCTCCCAGTTCAGGACCACCTTGCAGATCTGCTGCGAGCTGCCCAGGTCCACCTGGATCCACTGCGGATCGCTGAACGCGCTCGACCACCGGGTGCCGGCGTTGCCGTCGAACGCGGCCGACGCCGGGGACGCGGCGTTCTCGGTCGAGGAGGCCGACGACGGCCTGCCCTGCGCGACGTTGGTCGTGCCGCAGGTGGTCCCGCCACCGGAGGCGACGTTGACGGCGAACTCCCAGAGCGAGTAACCGTACGCCGTGGCCCGGGTGAGGCCGTACATCCGCACGTACCGGCCGGTCGCCGTCAGGTCGAGCGACTGCGTCCCGCTCACGCCGTTCACCGTCGCGGTCGCGTCCGACCAGGACGAACCGTCCGGCGAGACCTGGATCTTGAACGTCTGGGCGTAGGCGGCCTCCCAGTTCAGGACCACCTTGCAGATCTGCTGCGAGCTGCCCAGGTCCACCTGGATCCACTGCGGATCGCTGAACGCGCTCGACCACCGGGTGCCGGTGTCGCCGTCGAACGCGGCCGACGCCGGGGACGCGGCGTTCTCGGTCGAGGAGGCCGACGACGGCCTGCCCTGCGCGACGTTGGTCGTGCCGCAGGCCGCCGCCGCGGCGCTGTAGGTGTTGGGGACGACGCCGGTCACGGCCGCGAAGGTCGACAGCGCGACGAGCCCGGCGGCGACCAGGCCGGAACGTCTGCGCCGCCGGCGCGGTCGTCTGTGCGCCGGGTGAGGCGGGGAGGAGGGAGGCATGCACGTCTCCTTGGTGCGGAGCCCCTCGGGCGAGGGTTCGGGGGATGAGAGAGGTCCAGCGGACCGAGCGTGCGCCCGCCGCTCCGCTTATGTCAAGGCTTAGTTCACGCCCAGAAATATCCGTTGACCGTTTCTGCGACAGTGGTGGTACTCTCTTGGGAGAGCGCTCTCCCAGGACCTGGAAACCCGACCGATTCGCCGCCCGCCGGTCACCCCCGCGGTCACCGCGCCCTCCCCCTCTGTACGCGGCGCCGCCAGGGACGCTTCGGCCCGCGGGCGCGAATCGGTCTTCACCCGCACAGGGAGACCAATGTCGAGCACGTCCGTCGCCACCGGTCACGTGCGGGGTCCTTCCGCGCGGCTTGCCGTGTCGTCAGCCGGCGGCGGTGATCCTGGCGACCTGCGGCGCGTTCAGGAACTCCTCCAGGACCAGCGTGGCGGCCCCCAGCGCGACCGCGTCGGGACCGAGGCGGCCCAGGACGATCGACGTCGCGGCGTACGGCTCGGCCAGCGAGTTGGCCGCGGTGGCGCGGCGGATGTCGGGCAGCAGGCTCTCGCCGAGCTGGACCCCCACCCAGCCGCCGATCACGATCTTCTCGGGGTTGATCAGGTTGACCAGGTTGGCCAGGCCGACCCCCAGGTAGGTGACGGTCTCCTCCACCACCGGGGACTTCGACGCCAGCACGCCGGCGAGGTCCTCCTCCCAGTCGCCCCGCGAGGTGACGCCCGCCCGGTCGAGGATGGCCTCGATCCCGACGTACGCCTCCAGGCAGCCGCGTCCGCCGCAGCGGCAGGGCCGCCCGTTCGCCACGATCTTCGTGTGGCCCCACTCGCCCGCGCTGCTGCTGACCCCGCGGAACGTGGTGCCGTCGGCCACGATGGTCGCGCCCACCCCCACACCGAGCAGCACGATGACCGCGTCCGACGCGCCCCGGCCCGAGCCGAACCACAACTCGGCCTGGCCCATCGTCTTGGCGCCGTTGTCCACGTACAGCGGGAGCGAGGTGCCGCGGCGCAGGAGCGCTCCAAGCGGAACGCCGTCCCAGCCGAAGGTCTTGGCGTGGATGACGCCGTCGGCGCCCGGCTCGACGATGCCGGGAACCCCCACGCCGATGCCGAGCACCTGCTCGGGGGACACGCCCGCGTCCGACAGCACGACCTCGACCCCCGCGAGGATGTGCCGGGCGACCAGCTCGGGGTCGTGGCGGGCCGGCCGCAGCATGTAGTCCACCTTGGCCCGCTCGGTCATCTCCAGGTCGAACAACCCCACCCGGACGTGCGTCTCGGCCACGTCGACGCCCACCGCGAAGCCGTATTCGGGATTGACCCGCAGCAGCACCCGGGGCCGGCCGCCGTCGGACTCCACCTGGCCCGCCTCGACGACGATGTTCTCGCCCAGCAGGTCGGCGGTCATCGTGCTGACCGTGGCGGCGCTCAGGCCGGTGCGCGCGGTGAGGTCGTTGCGGCTGGTCGGGCCGGAGAAGTAGAGCGCGCGCAGCAACACGGCCCGGTTGCCTCTGCGGATGTCCCGTACCGTCCTGCGCTGAGGCCTCGCCATGACCACCCTCCCCGTCGACACGGTCATCTTAGTTCAGAGGCGAAAACAAGCGTCTGCGCCCTCCGTCGGCCCCTTCACCGTCGCATCTCCGGGTTACCCGCCCATTAAGCCGCCGTATCGTCCTCGCCTTCTTCCGACCTTGAACGAACGGCCACACGCCTCCTTCTGCCGTCGCCGCGATCACCGTCGCCGAGTTGCTCGTCGGCGTGGAACTGGCCGATCCGGCACGACGTCCGGCCCGGCAGGCGTTCGTGGACCAGGTCCTCGCGCTGATCCCCGTCGAGGAGTACACGACCGACGTCGCCAGAGTCCATGCGCGACTGATGGCACACCTGCGGCGCGAGGGCAAGACGCGCGGCGCCTACGACCTGCTGATCGCGGCGACCGCGGCGGCCACCGCCCGGACCGTGGTCACGATGGACTCGTCCGCGGCCTTCGACGATCTGCCTGGGGTGCGGGCGCAGGTCGTGTCGCGCTGAGCGCGAGGAGCGCCCGGGGTGGCGGTCAGGCGCGGGCGGTCGCGAGTTCCTTCATGAGGGCCTCGACGAGGGCGGCTGCGGGGAGGTCGCGGCAGCGGCGGTATCCCCGGCCGCACCACAGGGCCATCGCCTCGGGGTCGCCGTGCTCCGCCGCCGCCCGGCGCAGGCCCTTCGTCAGGTGGTGCACCTGGGGGTAGCACGACGGCGCCGACGCCTCGTGTTGCGCCATGAACCGGTTGGCCAGGCCGCGTGCCGTACGTCCGGAGAAGGCCCGGGTGAACGCGGTGCGGGTGAACCGGGGATCGGCGAGGGCGGCCTTGTGCACGGGGTGCGCCCCGCTCTCGGGGGTGCGCAGGAACGCGGTGCCCAGTTGCGCGGCGACCGCGCCCGCGGCGAGGACGGCGGCGACGTCCGCGCCGTCCATGATCCCCCCGGCGGCCACGAGCGGCACGGCGGTCGCCTCACGCACGAGCGCCACGAGTTCCGGCAGGTCGTCCGGCGCCTCCCAGGAGGGCGGCGGGGGCAGGAAGGCCGCCTGGTGCCCGCCCGCGCCGGGGCCCTGGACGATCACGGCGTCGGCTCCGGCCTCGGCCGCCGCGACCGCCTCCCACGGGGTGTTCACCATGATCATGATGATGCTCCCGGCGTCGTGGAGGCGGGCCGTCACCTCGGGCGGCGGGCAGCCGAAGGTGAAACCGGCCACCGGCACCCGTTCGTCCACCAGCAGGTCGATCTTGGCGTCCCACTCGTCGTCGTCCCATGCGGGCGCCTCGGGCAGCGTCACGCCGTACCGCTCGGCCTCGGGGGCGAGCTCGTCGCGATACCGGGCCACCGCCGCGGCGTCACCCGGCTCCTCCGGGACGACCTCGGAACCGGGGACGGAGACGCCGGGGACGGAGACACTGGGAACGAAGACACTGGGAACGAAGACACTGGGGACGAAGACGCTCACGCCGAACGGCCGGTCCGTCCGCTCCCGCACCGCCGCGATCTCGCGGCGTACGTCCTGCGCCGTACGGTAGCCCGCCGCGAGGAACCCGAGGCCACCCGCCCGGGACACCGCCGCCGCCAGGGCCGGGGTGGATCCGCCGCCCGCCATGGGTGCCTGGATGATCGGGCTCGACGGCCCGAAGGGAAGGACGCGACCGCTCACGGGACCTCCTCAATCGTCTCGACAGCAGCGTAGAACGCGGTCGACGAGCGCTCCGGCGGCCCCCGTGTGCTCGACGGGGTCGAACAACCGGACCAGGCGCCCCGGCGACCCCCGGAGGAGCCGCCGAGGTGAGAGGCGCCGGTCAGTTCGAGTTCGCCGGTCAGTTCGAGTTCGCCGGTCAGTCGAATTCGGGGTCGGTGGTGCGGCTGCGCTTGATCTCGTAGAAGTAGGGGAACTTCGCCATTGCGAGGGCGCCGTCGAAGATGCGGGCCGCCTCCTCGCCCCGGGGGATGCGGGTCATCACCGGGCCGAAGAACGCCACGCCGTCGATGTGGATCGTGGGGGTGCCCACCTCGTCGCCGACCGGGTCCATGCCCTCGTGGTGCATCCGGCGCAGGGCCTCGTCGTACTCGTCGGTGCCGGCGGCGTCGGCCAGCTCGACCGGCAGCCCGACCTCGGCGAGCGCCTCCTTGGCCACGACCCCGTAGTCCTTGTTGTCCTGGTTGTGGATGCGGGTGCCCATCGCGGTGTACAGGTCGCGCAGCACGCCCTCGCCGTGGTGCTGCGCGGCGGCGATGCACACCCGGACCGGGCCGCGCCACCTGGGCACCGCCTCGCGATAGAAGTCGGACAGGTCCTTCTTGTTCTCGTTCAGCACGGAAAGACTCATCACCCGGAACCGCAGGTCGATGTCGCGCTGCTTCTCGACCTCCAGGATCCACCGCGAGGTGACCCACGCGAAGGGGCAGACGGGGTCGAAGTAGAAGTCCACTCGGGGACGGCTGTCCGCCCCGGCCTGGTCGGCGGCGCTGTCGATCTCGCTCATGAAACTCTCCTGACGAATGGGGTCTGGGGATCGGGGGGCCGGTTTCGCGAGCGTATCCAACGGCAGGGCGGCCACATCACCGGACTCACCCCCTAAAAGCCCGTGCGGTTTCCCCTCATTGCCGGTTGATCGGTGGCGTTCTTACCGGCCCGGCTCTCTAGGGTGTGCTCATGGCTGAGACCCATGAGAAGCCGGCGACCCACGAGAAGGCCACGACCCACGAGAAGGCCACGATCCGCGAGGGGGCCGCGATCCGCGAGGGGGCCATGGCCCTGCGGGCGCTCCACGTGCCCGGCGACCCCGTCGTGCTGCCCAACGCCTGGGACGCCGCGTCGGCGCGCGCCGTCGAGGCGGCGGGATTCCCCGCCGTCGCCACCGGCAGCGCGTCCGTCGCCGCCGCCCTGGGCTACGAGGACGGGCAGGACACGCCCGTGGACGAGATGTTCGCGGCCGTGGCCCGCATCACCCGGGCCGTGGCCGTCCCCGTCACCGCCGACGTCGAGCGCGGCTACGGCCTGGCGCCCGCCGAACTCGTCGAACGGCTCGCCGAGGCGGGCGCCGTGGGCTGCAACCTGGAGGACTCCGACCCGGCGACCGGGGCGCTGATCGACGCCGGTGAGCAGGCGGACTTCCTGGCCGCCGTACGGGCGGCGGTGGCCGAGGCCGGGACCGACCTCGTGATCAACGCCCGCGTGGACACGTTCATCCACGGCTCGGGGACCCCCGGTGAGCGGCTCGCGGAGGCGCTCGACCGGGGCGGCCGCTACCTCAAGGCCGGCGCCGACTGCGTCTACCCGATCCTCGCGAGCGATCCCGAGGTGATCGGCGCCCTCGCGCGGGAGATCGGCGGCCCGATCAACGTGCTGTTCCGGCCCGGCGTCCCGGCCATCCGCGACCTCGCGGCCCTCGGCGTGGCCAGGGTCAGCTTCGGCCCCGGCATCCACCGCGCGGCCCAAGCGTTCACGGCCCGCATGCTCGACGCGATCGCCCGGGGCGACGACCCCTTCCCGCCCGCCTGATTTCCGCCCGGCCCTCGCGCGGCGGCCGGGGCCCGGCGGCGTCATGAAGGCGCACCCCGATCGTGATCATCTGGGCGAGGTGCGCCGCAGGGCAGGTGTCAGGCCCTTCGCACCGCGATTCCGGGGTAGTCGAGCACCAGCCCGAACTCGTCGTAGGCGAGGACGCATTCGAAGTCGAAGGCGGGAGCGTCGTACCGATAGCGCTGGTGGGACGATTCGTCGGCGATGCGCACGTAGTGTTGCTCCAGCCGTTCGACGGTCAGATCGAGGGCACGTACGTAAGCGGCGGGCGCGGCGGCCCGGCCGCCGACGCCGAGGGCCAGCCGGCGTACGGGCAGGGCGTTGGTCAGAGCGGAAGCCTCGAGATCGACGTCGAGGCAGCCGTCCAGGTGCGGCGCGGCTTCGCCGCCGACGCGCCAGTGCCCGGCGCCGTCGGCGCCGAGCAGGACGTGCCGGGTCCCGGCGGTCGATCGACCGGTGATCTCCGCGCTGCGTGTGGTCCACGCCGTGTCTACCGTGATGGTGTAGTCGACAGCCCAGGTGTGGCCGTTCTCGACCGCCGTCACGCGGCCGTCGAGGCGGTAGCCGTCGGGCAGGGAACGGAAGTACGCGACCTCGAAGCCGTCGCGGGACCCGCGGTGCTGCCAGGCAGCGGTGACAGGCGGCGTGCGACGCGGCGGCGTGCGATGCGGCATGGACGCACGGTGTCACACCCGGCCGCGCCCATGCCAGCCGCCCGGCCTACTGTCTCTCGCCGGGCGGCGGGCCCGGCTCCGGCGCGTACGACCAGCCCGACCAGCGCTCGACCAGGACGAGGATCGCGGGCCCGGCCGGGGGACGCTCGCGATACTGGGCGTACTTGCGCACCAGGCACGTCACGGCCCGCTCGCGCTCGGCGCCGCCCTCCACGACGCGGGCGTGCCCGTCGGCGCGCACCCACCACAGCCGTTCCCAGTCGTCCTCGTAGTGGTCGGCCAGCAGGCAGACGCGGGGATTGTCGTGGATGTCGCGCAGCCGCCGCAGGTCGGTGCCGGCCTTCGGCTTGTGGTCCACCGCCGTCACCACGGTGCCCTTCTCGCCGTCCCGCAGCACGGCGAACGTGACCGGGACGAGCCGCGGCGCACCCCCGGCGCCGGCGGTCGCGAGGCGGGCCACCCGGGCCGCCGCGAACAGCTCCCGGGCCCGTTCCTCGGGCATTCTCACCGGCCCAGCCTACGCACAGTGAGCCTCCGGTCGCGCCCGCAGCGCGCTTGATCGTCTTTGTACGGCGGCCTATGGTGTCCGCCATGGAGGCATCTGAGTTACTCGAGCGGGCCCGCTCGCGCGCATCCGACCCCGAAGACCCCCTGGAAATCCTGTCCGCCGTGATCGCCCTGTGCCGGGAACTGCCCGGCGAACCGGGCGGCGAGGTGGACGCCCTGCTCGATCTCGCGGTGTGCCGGGCCCGTGAGGCCGGCACGTCCTGGACCGCCATCGGTGAGCGGTTCTGGTACATCAGGCGGAGCACGCGCAGGCGCTTCACGCCCGCCTTCGCCCACCGGCACCTGGTCAACCGCCGCATGAAGCGCGACGCCGCCTGCTCCTTCTGCCGCAGGCCGCCGGGTCCGCGCGTCCACATGGTCCACGGCGAGGGCGGGCGCATCTGCGACCGCTGCGTGGCACTGGCCGGAGACATCGTCGCCGGGCTGGCCCGCCGCGGCCGTTGACGCACGTCAGGTGACGGTGAGCCGCCGCGCGTAGCGCTCGTCCCGCCACAGCTCCTCGCCGAGCACCTCGGCCAGCGCCGTCGCCGCGTCGTAGACGTCGACGTGGCGCAGGTACAGCGGGGCGAAGCCGAAACGGACGAAGTCCGGCTCGCGGTAGTCGCCCACCACCCCCCGGTCCGCGAGCGCGCGCACCACGGGGTAACCCTGCGGGTGAAGGTAGCTGACCTGGCTTCCCCGCCGCTCCGGGTCGCGCGGGGTGGCCAGGGTCAGCCCGAGCCCCGGGTCGACGAGTTCGTCGAGCAGGTCGATGAACAGCGAGGTCAGGGCCACGCTCTTGGCTCTGACCTCGTTCAGGTCCACCCGCTCCCAGATGTCGAGGGACGCGTTCAGCGCGGCGTACGACAGGATCGGCGGGCTGCCCGTGGCGAATCGGCGCACGCCGGGCGCGGGGCGGTAGTGCGGTTCGAAGTCGAAGGGCGCGGCGTGGCCGTGCCAGCCCGACAGCACGTTGTGGACGGCGTCCTGGTGACGCGGCGCGACGTACAGGTAGGCCGGGGCGCCGGGCCCGCCGTTCAGGTACTTGTAGGTGCAGCCGACGGCGAAGTCCGCCTCGCCCACCCGCACGGGCAGCGCACCGGCGCTGTGGCACAGGTCCCAGACCATGAGCGAGCCGGCCGCCCGGACCCGCTCCGTCACCGCCGCCATGTCCCTGGCCGCGCCGGTCCGGTAGTCCACGTGTGACAGCAACACGAGCGCGACGTCCTCGCCGAGGGCGTCCTCCAGCGAACCGCCGCCCTCGCCGATGTCCCGGATCTCGTACGCGCCGAGCGCCCGGGCGGCGCCCTCCACGACGTACCGGTCGGTGGGGAAGTTGTCCAGGTCAGAGACGATCACACGGCGGCCGGGACGCAGCGGGAGGGCGGCCGTGACCACCTTGAAGATGTTCACCGAGGTGGAGTCGCCGGCCAGCACGTCGCCGGGGCGCGCGCCGATCAGCGGCGCGATGCGGTCGCCGGTGCTCTGCGGCATGTCCCACCAGCCGGCCGTGTTCCAGCTCGCGCCGAGATGCACCCCCCACTCCGTCTCGACCGTGTGGGCCACCCGTTCCGGCGTACGCCTGGGCAGCGCGCCGAGCGAGTTGCCCAGCAGGTAGACGACCCCGGGAGGCAGCGAGAACTCGTCCCGGAACTCCCGGAGCGGGTCCTTGGCGTCGAGGTCCTGGCATTCGGCACGGCTGAGAACCATCGGCAACTCCTTCGTCACCGCATTATGTACCGAAATATCCGATCTTGTCGTGGTCGTGATGACGGAGCGTTCCCGGCGCCGGCAATAGCGGAAGGGACCGTTCCACGGTAGCGGACGGCTATAACCCCCAGAGATCGCCACACCGGCACGATCAGCTCAAAGTAAGCACAAGACGCACCCAAGACTCTGTGCGATCGTGGACAAGACGGGGCAAGTTCTCTGGAGACGCCAAACCCCCGTTGGTGACAGAGGGTGATCAAACGTGACGGAATCCCCGTCGGTGCATCACGAGTCCCCGATCTATCGCCGCATCGCCGACCGGCTGCGCGATCAGATCCTGTCCGGAGCACTCGGTGACGGCGACCGGCTACCGGGCGAGAACGCGCTCATGAAGGAGCACGGCGTCGCACGGGCCACCGCACGGCAGGCGCTCGCCGTGCTGATCAACGAAGGGCTCGCCGTGCCGAAGCGGGGATCGGGCGTCTACGTGCGGCTGTTCCGCCCCATCCGCCGCCACGGGTCCCGCCGGCTCTCCCGGGAGCAGTGGGCCCAGGGCCTGGCCATCTGGGACTCCGACACCCGGGGCCGCTCGTACGTGGTGGACGAGGTGAGGATCCTGCGCGAGCCGGCGAGCGAGCAGGTCGCCCGCGTGCTCGGCACGGACGAGGTGTGGGTGCGCCGGCGCCGCTACTCGGTGGACGGCCGTCCGGTGCAGCTCGCGGCCTCCTGCTTTCCCGCCGATCTCGTGGAGGGCACGGCGGTCGTCCTGCCCGACACCGGCCCCGGCGGGGTGTACGCCCGGCTGGGCGAGCTCGGCCGGCCTCCCGTCCACTTCAGCGAGGAGGTGCGGGCGCGGATGCCGCTGCCCGGGGAGGCCGAGTCGCTGAGCCTTCCGGCCGGCACACCGGTGATCTCCGTCACCCGGGTCGCCTTCGCGGAAGGGGGCGTGCCGGTCGAGGTCAACGAGATGGTCCTGGACGCGGCGTCGTATGTACTCCAGTACGACTTCGACGCCTAGGTCAAGAGGCAACGTTGACCTGACCATCCCGATCATTGATTTCTCTAGAGATGTCCCGCACCTTGAGGAGGAGACGTCAAGAGCACCGGGCATACGGCGAGGGAAGGTGTACGGATGTCCTTGGACCGACGCCTCGCCGAGATCGCCCGGGAGTTTCCCAAGTGGACGATCTGGCGGAGTGACGCGGGCCGGTGGTGGGCGACCCGGCACCATCCGCTCACCTCTGCGCAGCGGGCGGCGGGATGCGCGATGACCATCGACGCCGACGAGCCCGACGGGCTGCGTGAGCTGTTGCGCGAGCAGGAGGCCCGCGCCGCCGATCCATGAGCGCGGAAGCCCCCGACCCGATCGGGGGCGGGGGCTTCCGCTACCAGTCCTCACATGCTCCGTCCGAGGGCGGGCCGGTCTGCACACGACCACACGGTCAGCGGCGCGGCCGGGCTCAGTTGTTGGCCACCGAATCCCCGTCCGGCATGGCACGCCGCACACGGCCGAGGTTGACGTCGGTGTCCTCCGGCGACGGCGTCGCGTCGTGACCGTTCTCGTGGCGTCCGTCGTCCACGATCAGGACCGCGTCGTCCTCGTCGCCGTCCAGCCGCCCCTGACCGGCGGCGTCATGCGCCTCGGGCCCGGACGGCGCGGCCTCCAGGGCCTGCCGCGGGTCCTCGACCGGCTCGTGCGACTGCTCGTACGACTGGTCCGGCGCGCCCGCGGCGATGGCGTGCACCTGCGGCGCGGGCGGCAGCACGGCGGCCTCGTCGATCAGGGGGCCGGCCGCGGCCTCGCGGTGCATCAGGTCGCCGAGCACCGAGCCGATCTCGTTGAGCCGGCGCACGACCTCCGTGTGGGTGTCGGTGAGATAGGCCACCCGGCGGCCGGTGTGCTCGTCCAGCGCGTTCACCCGCTGCTGCGCCGCGGCCAGCATGGCCTCGGCCTGCCCGCGCGCCTCGGAGAGCAGCCGCTCCGACTCCATCCGGGCGACGGTGAGCTGCCGCTCCCCCTCGGCCCGGGCGGAGCGCAGGGTCTCCTCCGCCTCCGCGCGGGCCGTGCCCAGCGTCTCCTCCGCGTCCGCGCCGGCCTGCGCCAGCAGCCGCTCCGCCGTGGAGGTGGCGTCGGCGACGCGGCGCTCGGCCTCCTCCTGGGCGGCGGCCCTGATCGCGTCGGCCTGCTCGCGTGCCGACGTCACCAGCCGTTCCGCCTCGGCCGCCGAGGTCTCGCGCAGCCTCCTGGCCTCCGCCTCGGACGCCTCCTTGTTGGCCGCCGCCTCCTCCTGCGCCAGCTTGAGTATCTGGCTCAGCCGCTCGCCCAGCTCGTCGGGGTTCTGCGGCGACTCCGCCATCCTCCGGCGCGCCTCGGCCAGCTCCAGGCGGCTCTGCTCCGCCTGGTCGATCGTGCGTGCGAGCCGTTCCTCCAGGTCCCGGATCTGGTTGCGGGTCCGGATCATGTAGTCGTGGACCTGCCTGCGGCTGTACCCACGCATCACGACTTCGAAGGAGTCGTCACTCATCAGGTCGGGGAAGTTGTCGGTCTGATTCGTCATGAGAAACCCTGGGGTTGGAGATAACGACGGTAACGCAGCCAGGACACGACTTTCCTGCTATCCGTCGCACATCGCAACCTGAACGCCTCAGGCGGTCAGCGGAACCGGAGCCGTATCGGGCCCGGCGCGGGACTCGTGGGATCATGGCCCCATGCCGTACATCGCCGATCTGGACGACGACGCCACGCCGATCATCCATCCCGAGGCGTGGGTGGCCCCGGGGGCGGTGGTCGTCGGGAGGGTGCGGCTCGGACGCGGTGCGAACGTCTGGTACGGATCGGTGCTGCGCGGCGACGACGAGCGGATCGAGGTCGGCGCCGAGGTCAACATCCAGGACCTGTGCTGCCTGCACGCCGACCCCGGTGAGCCGGCGATCCTGGAAGACCGGGTGAGTCTCGGCCACCGGGCGATGGTGCACGGCGCGCACATCGAGACCGGTGCCCTCGTGGGCATCGGTGCGGTCGTGCTCGGCGGGGCGGTCGTCGGGGCCGGATCCCTGATCGCCGCCGGGGCCGTCGTGCCGCCCGGCCGCCGCGTCCCGGCGGGCGTGCTGGTCGCGGGCGTGCCGGGAAAGGTCGTCCGCGAGCTCACCGACGACGACCGCGCCTCCTTCGCGCGTACGCCGGACAACTACCTCGCCAAGGCCCGCCGTCACGCCGCGGCCTCGGTTCGGTCCCGATGAGCGTGCCGGCCAGCGCCAGGTGGTCGGACAGCTCCGGGTCGGTCCTGACGACCTCGGCTCCGCCCGGACGGTAGTCGTCCTCGGTCGCGAAGATGTAGTCGATCTTCCGGCCGCCGCGCGTGGTCGGCTCGCCGCCTCGACGCGGGACCCCGCACCACTCGGCGTCGACCTCGGTGTAGCCGCCGTCGCCCAGACCCATGCCGTACACCTCGGTGAGCTGGTCGTGGCCGGGCTCGCGGTTGAAGTCCCCGGTGAGGATGACCGGCGCGTTCCCGGCGTACTTCGCCACCAGCCCGGTGACCTGCCGCGGGGTCTCGGTGTCGGAGATGTGGGTCACGCAGCAGACCGAGCGGCGCGGGCCGACCCGGCCCGTGGCGCACAGCAGGCCGCGCGGGTGGATCGTCTCGCCGGGCGTGGCCGGGGCATGGTCGGCGCGCAGCAGCCGCCGCAGCGGCCGGCCCTCGGCGCCGTTCTTCAGCGCCAGCGCCATCCCGAAGGTCTTGCCGTCCGGCGGGGCCGTGTCCGGGGTGAGGTCGCTCCACAACGTGCGGCACCGGTCCTCGCGGCCCGGCCCGCCGCCGTTGGCGTAGCCGTACCAGACCAGGCGGTAGCCGGGCAGCTCGCGCCGGAGCAGGCCCACCTGGGCGTAGCACATCTCGGTGAACGAGGCGACGTCCACGTCCCTCGACCTGATCAGCGCGGAGACCTGACCGGCCCAGATCCTGCGGCGCTGGGGCGTGAGGTCGCGTACGCAGGTGCCGGCGCTGTTGCCCGCCGCGCAGACGTTGTAGGTGAGGACGTTCACCCGGTAGGTGTCGGCCATCGGTGGAAGACCGGCCACCACAAGCGCAACAACCGCCACACCTGCGACAAATGCCCCCATGCATGGAGAAGCTAGTCAGAGGTGGATCAACCTACCCAGGCGCCTGTGGTGAAATTTCCGACATTGATTGCCCACACCGGCGCGGCGACCGCGAGGTAGGCCATCAAGACCCAGGGCCTTCGGCTGCCGACGACGCCCACGGAGATGTAGAGCGGCCACCACAGCAGCGAGGCCCGGCCGACCGACATGTAGAACGACGACATCGCGAGCAGCGCCACCGCCTGCGGCGCCAGATAGGCGACGTCGGCCCAGTTGCGCCGGACCAGCCGCGCGACGATCAGCACGACCAGCACGATCGCCGACAGGATCTCCTCACGGTACGACGTCGCCAGGACGGGCTCGTTGACCGACCGGTTCCAGGTGTTGATGAACACGTTCCAGGGCGCCTCGGGATAGCGCCCCCAATACTGCGCCTCCGCCGCCTTCCAGGCCATCAGATCGCCCGTACGCTGCCAGAGGTAGATCATGTAGGCCAGCACCGGCACGCCCGGCAGCACCAGCCACGGCGCGTTCCGCCATCCCCTCGGGGCACGCAGCCCGTCGCGCGAGACGAGGAACTGCACGACCAGGCCGAGGGCGAGGAAGAGCCCGGAGATGCGGATGGACGACGCGAAGGCGGCGCACACGGCGGCGGCCTCCCACCGGCCCCGGCGCGCCAGCAACCACGCGGGAATCGCCAGTGCGAGGAACAGCGCCTCCGTGTAGCCGGCGAGCAGGAACACCGCGAACGGGCTGAGGAAGAACGCCAGCACGGCCCAGGGGCCGCTGCCCTCCCGGTACGACTCGCTCAGCCGCGACAGCGCCACCGCCACGACGGCGGTCGCGACGAACGAGATCAGGACGAGGGCGAGCCTCAGGTCCGGGATGAACACCTGCAGCGAGCGCAGCAGCAGCGGCAGCCCGGGGAAGAACGCGACGAGCCGCGGCGCGTCCGGGTCGTCCGGCCGGCCGTCGTAGCCGTACCGCGCGATGTCCATGAAGTTGTAGGAGTCATACCGGTTGAACCGGTCGAGGATCGCGTCCTCCGTACGGCCAGGCGCCGCGAGGATCAGGTAGACGTACGAGGCGACCTGCCAGAAGAACCAGATGAGCAGGGCCGTGCGGTCAGGCGAATGGCCGAGCCACCACACCGCCCAGCGTTTCCGGCCCGACTGCGGCCCCGTCTGCTCGCCGGTCGCCGTGCCGCCAGAGGTGTCCACGGGCGCCATCTTCTCCGACGCCTCGTCCGCACCCTGCTCCCGGGCGGCCCCGGCCTGCTGGATCTCCGTCACGAGCATCTATCGAATACGCCACGGCAGCCCATGCCAAGTGGTCGGCACCCCCCGGAATACTCACTAAACCCGAGAAATACGGATTTGCGCTGCTCAGCGTTCCCCGCCGCGTGAAACTTTCACCAACGGTCCCCACCGCACCATGCCTCCACCGCCGGGCGCTCCCGCCTCCTGTCTGACCGGCGAGCTACCATCGGATCCAGCGAGGGGACCGCCGGAGTTCGTCCCGGCATTCGCTTGCTCCGGAGGGGCATCGGCCAGGGTCTGGCCGTCGCCTGCTCCGGCCGCCTCAACCGGGGAGAGCGAGAAGCCGTCCTCTCCAGAGGACGGAGGAGTCACCGCCGCGTGTACTGGGACGGGTTCACGACGATGGAGCGCGACGTGCGCGCCGTCGTCGGCGACCCCAGGTGGACGTTGCTTCCCCCGGTCACCCGGGCGCACACCCTGGCCCAGCGGGCGCTGGTCACTCCGGACGGCGCCCGGTGGCTGTTCGGCGCGCACGCCCGCTGGTATCGCCTGGACCGCGTAGACGGCCGCTGGCACCTGTCGGCGCCCCCGCTGCACCCGGAGATCCGTTCCGGTGCCCGGCCGAGTCCGCCGGGCACCGCGATCCCGCCCGCGCTGATCCCCTCAGGCCCCGACTTCGCGTACGACCGCGGGTCCACGCAGGCGTTCGTCGGCCCGGACGTCCCGCACGAGATCACCGAGCGGCTCCGCGCGCTGCTGCTCGCCCACCGCGGGCTGCGCCGGGAGGACTTCCCCCTCGGCGGCAGCGTCTACCAGCAGGTCTTCGCCCGCGACGTGGCCGCCACGGTGGCCGCCGTGTGGGGCACGATCATGTGGTGCGCCTACGCGCCCGCCTTCGACGGCAACGAGGTCATGCTGTCGATGTTCGGCGAGTTCCTGGCCCGTCCCCTGCCCGGCGACGACTGGGTGCGCTGGCTGCCCATGGGGTCGCTCGACGCGCTCGTGGCCCTGTACGCCGAGCGGATGCGCTCCGGCGCGCGGGAGGCGGGCCTGCGCCTGGCCGGGCTGATGGCCGAGACCGCCACCGTGCTGCGCGCCGACCCCCGGTTCCGGCCGCGCGCCGACGCGCTGATCGCGATGGCCGAGCCGCTGCTCGGCAGCCCCTGGCTGGACCAGCACGCCATGCCCGGCGGCGCCGTACGGCAGGCCTGGCTGGCGCGCTGCCCGCCGCACCTCGTCCCGGCCACGCTCCCCGAATGGGCGCCGGGCGAGCACTTCCGGCACACCCTGTACGACCTGGTCGAGGCACTGGGCTACACGGCCGCACGCGGGATGGATCCGCGGGCCGTGGCAGCCTCGCTGCTCGCCGCCGACGTGGCGGGCGTCTGCGGCGTGTCCGAACCCGCCTGGGCGGCGCCGGGCAGCTCGCGCACCGCGCAGGTGGTCACCGCGCTCTACCCGTGGATGGACGACGAACTCCGGCAGGCTCTCTATCTCGCGCTCGCCGAGCCCACCCATCCGCTGCGGGGCTGCTGGCCGGCCGGCGGCGAGCTGCCTCCGGGGCTGGTCCCGCCCGACCGGGGGACGGCGGCCGCCCTGCTCGGCTCCGCGTACGCGACCGGCCTGGCCTGGTGCGCCCTGACCGGCACGCCCGCGCCGCCCGAGGGCTTCGCGGTGTGCTCCGCGGTCGTCGAGTGCCTGATCCACCAGCGGGACGACCCGCGCCCGCAGGAGGCGGCGGAGCGCAAGCCCGACCTGGACGAGTCCGGCGGCTGGCTGTTCGAAACTTCCAATTCGGATATTTCGTCGTTACCTCCGCTTTAGCAATCCCTTCCCCCCATCACCTTCTTTTTCATCGAATTGTGATCTCGGTATCGGGGAAATGGTCCCGGAGGGACGAGGGATGCGGGACGGAATGGTCACGATGGGCCATGTCGCGGCAGGGTACCCGGACGTAACCTCGTGATGGGTGTGGGCTGCGGAAGGAAGGACGACGCGGTGGGGCACGACGACCTGGACTCTCGGGTCCACGACCGTGTCGCGTTGGACGAGATCGCGCTCTACGCCGAGGTGCTGGAGGCCGTGAACATCACGGAGAACCGACTGACCTTGGAAGAGCTCGACAACGCGCTCGGATTGCGGACTTCGGCGAGCCGCTGAAGGCATTGAGAGCACGGACCGCCCCGGGCGCCCGAATGGGACCCGGGGCGGTTGCTCAACCGGGATGATCGGGCCACCCGGACGGGCGGTCGTCGACAGGCCGTCACGAACCGGCGGTGACGATCAGCGTCACGACCTGACGAGCCGGGCGATGGCCGCCGAGGCCTCCTTCACCTTCTCGCCGGCCTCCGGGCCTCCGCTCTTGACGGCGTCGGCGACGCAGTGGGCGATGTGGTCCTCCAGCAGGCCGAGCGCCACCGCCTGGAGAGCGCGGGTGGCGGCCGAGACCTGGGTGAGGATGTCGATGCAGTAGGCCTCCTCGTCCACCATCCGCTGCAGCCCGCGGATCTGTCCCTCGATCCGGCGCAGGCGGGTGAGGTAGGCCTGCTTGTCCGCGCTGTACCCGTGCATCCTTCAACGATACCCGTTACCGGTATTCTGCGGCACCGCTCCGATACGGAGGGTAGGGCAACCGGTCCCGGGAATGCATCCGTGGACCGGCTCGTAGCGGCGCTGGAGTCGCGGATGGAAACCCAGGATGTCCTCCGTACGCTGCCGCTCGCCGCCATGGCGGCGGTGGTGGTGCTCGACATGATCGCCGGGCCGTCCCTGGGCCTGCTGCCGTTGCTGACCCTCGGGCCCGCACTGGCCGCGGTGACGGGCGGCGTGCGTGACACGGCGCTGGCCGGGCTGGTCGCGCTCGTCCTGTCCGTGCCGATGGCCTACCACGACGGCCTGCTCTGCCGCCCGCAGAACACCGTCACGCTGGTCGCGATCGTCGGAGTCACCGCGGCGGCCATGCTGGCGTGCCGCCTGCGGGCCGAGGGCGAGCGGAAGCTGGCGAACGTCCGCCTCGTCGCCGAGGCGGTCCAGCGCGTGTTGCTTCACCCGGTGCCCCGCCGCGCGGGAGACCTGCGCATCGCCCTGTCCTACACGTCCGCCGCCGTGGACGCGCGCATCGGCGGGGACCTGTACGACATCGCCAGGGGGCCGGGCGGCGTCCGGGTGATCGTCGGCGACGTGCAGGGCAAGGGCCTGGACGCGGTCGAGACGGCCGCCTCGGTGGTCGGCGCCTTCCGGGAGGCCGCCTACGACGAGCCGGCGCTGGCCGATGTCGGCCGGTGCCTGGAGGACCATCTCACGTGGCGGCTCGGCGGGGAGAAGTTCGTCACCGCCATACTCGCGGAAGTGCGCGAGTACGAGATCTCGCTCCTCAACTACGGCCACCCGCCGCCTCTGCTGCTCACGGGCGACGGCCGTGTCCACCGGCTCGAACCGGGCGAGGAGGCGCCGCCGCTCGGCCTGGCCGCGCTCGCCCCCGCCGGGCCGGAGCCGTACAGGTGCCAGTTCCGGGAAGGCGACCAGATCCTCTTCTACACCGACGGCGTGATCGAGGCGCGCGACCGGGGCGGGGCCTTCTATCCCCTGGAGGACCGGGCGCCCCGCCTGCTCCGGGCCGACGATCCGCAGGTCGCCCTCGACCTGCTGGAACGCGACCTGGTCGCGCACGTCGGCGGCCCCGTCCCGGACGACGCCGCCATGCTGCTCGTCCGCAGAGAACGGCCTGATCGTCGGGCTCAGGCATCATTTGCCATGTGCAATCATTGACGGACAGCTCCGGCGGGTCGTGAGGCGACGGCCGGACCGCAGGGCCAGGTGAGCAGGGGCGAGCACGAGTGGAACCGGGAAGGCACGGACAGCCCGACGCCTTCTCCATGCTCACCGTTCTGGACGAGGACGTCGTCGTCATCCGGATGTTCGGTGACCTGGATCTGGGCTCCGCCCCTTCGCTGCGCGCCTGCCTGGCCGAGGCGGTCGGGCTGCGCACGCCGCCCCGGATCGTGGTCGACGCCGAGGGACTCAAGTTCTGCGACTCGACCGGGCTGAGCGTCCTCATGGGAGCCCTCACCGCCGTCAGGGCGGCCGGCGGGCGTCTGGCGCTCAGCGGCGCCCACGGGCGCTTCGCCCGGATGCTCCGGATCACCGGCCTCGACACGGAACTGCCGATCCACGACTCCGTCACCGCCGCCGCCGCGTATCTCAGCGAGCCCGGCGACTGAACCGGCCCGCCACCACGCGCCTCGGCAGCCGGAGCCGTCACCCGGTGAGGGCCTCCCGGAGGAACTCGACAATCTCCGCCCGTGCGGCCCTGGCCTGCGGCACCACGCCCGGCATGCTGAGGAACGCGTGCGTCGCTCCGGGATATTCGGCGAGCCGAGCGGGCGTCCCGTCCGCCCGCAGTCGTTCGGCGTAGCAGCGGCCGTGATCGGAGACCGGATCAACGGTCGGCACCACCACGAGCGCGGGGGCCAGCCCGCTCAGGTCGTCGGCATGTACGGGCGACAGCGCGCGAGGATCCGTTCCCGGCGGAACGGCCAGCCGCTGGAACAGCCGCATCTGCGGCATGGTGAGCATCGGGCTGTCGGCGTGCCGCCTCATCGAGGCGTGCTCGAACCCCGCCGAGGTCAGATCAACAGCGGGGTTGACCAGCACCTGCGCCCGCAGGAGCAGGCCGGCCTCCCTGGCCCGGATCGCCGCCAGGGCGGTCACCATCGAGCCGGTGCTCTCACCGAAGACGGCGATCCGTGCCGGGTCGACCTTCCACTGCGCGGCGTGCCGCACCACGTGCCGGAGCACGTCCCAGCCGTCGTCGACGGCCGCCGACAGCGGAGTCTCCCGGTCGAGGAGGCGGTGCTCGACCGAGACGACGACCGCGGGCAGCCGCACGGCGAGGTGGCTGTTCACCCAGTCGCTCTGCACCGCCGTGCCCACGAACCCGCCTCCGTGCACGTGGAGCACGAGCGGCAGGTCGCCGCGCCCGCCTCCACGCCCTGGCGACGGCCGGTACACCCGGACCCGGAGCCCGCGGCCGGGCAGCGCCACCTCCTGCCACTCGATCGTGGCGCCGCGGTCCGGAAACCCGGTGATCAGCCGCGCCAGACGAGACGCCCGCTTGCGGTTCACCGCGTCGCGTAAGGCGACCAGTTCCTCGGCCGTCATCGCCAACCAGTCCGGTTCCTTGCCCAGGGCGTGCATCACCCGAATGCCCAGCGGCGGCCGCTCCGTGCCGGTGACCTCGCTCACGTTTCCTCCTCGGCGCACATTTTCGCTACCTCAGGTATCGATACCGATGGTAGCGAAAAAAGTTATGGTGTGCTCATGAGCCGAGCAGCAACATCCGCCAGACCACCGGGTCGCCCGCGCTCCGGCGTCAACGCCGTGGTCTTCGCCGCGACGCTGAGCACGATCCAGGAGCTCGGGTACGCGCGTGCCACCGTCGACCGCATCGCCGCCAAGGCCGGCGTCGCGAAGACGACGATCTACCGTCGCTGGCCGTCCAAGGGCGTGCTGATCGTGGACTGCCTGCTCGACGCGCTCGGCCCGGTGCCGCTGGAGGGCGCCGGCCGAGCCGAGCTCATGTCCTCGGTCATCTACTGGATCGCGGCGAAGATCGGCGAGCCCGGGGTGGGCGACGCGTTCGCGGGCGTGTTCAGTGACGCCGTCAGCGATCCGGCCCTGCGCGAGGTCCTGTCCGCGCGATTCCAGGACCCGTACCGGCTCGCGCTGCAGGACGCGCTCGGCGAGCCGGAGCACCGGGTCCTGCTCTTCATCGACGTCGTCGTCGGAACCTTGCTGCACCGGATGGGCATGACCGGCGAGCCGATGGCCGAGGCCGACGTCGACGCACTCGCCGAGATGGTTGTGCCGCACTTCGCCGGGGCCAAGGACGGCCGCGGAGAGGAGTAGCGGGAGCCGGGTGAGAGCTGCGGCCCCGAGGCGTTCAGAGGGCGGCGCAGTATTGCCGATCTCCGTGCGGCACCGTGAAGCGATGAGCCCGTGCGAGCCTCGTCTCGATGGCGAGCAGCGCCAACGTGACGACGGCGAGGCACCCACCGATCCACGCCACCGCCGGGTAGCCGAGCCCTGCGGTGAGCGCGACCCCGCCGAGCCACGGGCCGACGCTGATGCCGACGTTGAACGCCGAGGTGTTCCCCGCAACCGCCAGTGTCGGTGCCGCCGGGGCGATTCTGAAGACCCGCGAGTTGAGCGCCGGGTTGGTGCCGAACCCGGCCAGTCCGAGCAGCACCACCAAGATCACAACGGGGATCGGATGCGCCGCAGTGAGCGCGAGCGCGATCGAAGTGATCAACAGCCCGGTGAAGCCGGCAGCGAGGATGCCGAGGGGCCGGCGGTCAGCGGCGCGTCCGCCGACCGCGATGCCGAGCAGGGCGCCGATACCGTACGTGAGCAGAACCGCGGGCACCCAGTCGGCGTCGAGACCGGTGGTGTCGACAAGCATGGCCCCCAGGTACGAGAAAGTGCCCAGCAGCGCGGCAGTCGAGACCGCCGTCATGGCGTAAGACAGCCACAGCCTCGGTACGGCGAGGCCGCGCAGCTCGTCGCGGACCCGTGGCGTGGTCGCGTGGCGGAGGTCGGGCACCTTGGCGAGCACGGCGAGCATGGCCACGGCGGCAAGCACGGCGACACCCCAGAACGCTCCTCGCCAGCCGAGGTTCTGACCGATCCATGTCCCGGCGGGCAGACCGATGACGGTAGCGACAGTGAGACCGCCGGCGACCATGCTCATCGCACGTCCGCGCCTGTCGGGTGGGACGAGTGCCATGGCGGTGCTGCCGCCGACGGCCCAGAACCCGGCATAGACGAAGGCGCCGGCGAACCGGGCAGCGAACAGCACGGCGTAGCTCGAAGTCAGCGCGCCCACGACGTGGGCGAGCACGAAGATCGCCAGGAAGGCGATCATGGCGCGTTTGCGTGGCCAGCGCAGCGTCAGGATCGCCGAGGCCGGCGCGCCGACGAGCATGCCGAGCGCGAAGCCGGAGATCAGCAGCCCTGCCTGCGGGATCGTGACACCAAGATCGGTCGCGAGCTCCGGCAGCAGGCCGGCGAGCATCAGCTCACTGGTGCCCTGCGCGAAGATCGCGAATCCGATGATCAGGACCGAGACCGGCATCACAGCATCGACCCGCCGCTCGCGTCGATCCACTGCCCCGTCACCCATCGCGCGTCTTCGGAGGCGAGGAAGGCGACGATGTCGGCGATGTCCTCCGGCTGTGCGACTCGGTTCAGCGGGGACAGAGCGGCGACCGCGGCGCGCCCCTCCTCCGTCGCGAGTCTCGAAGTGTTCATGTCGGTGTTGGTCGCGCCGGGCCCGACGGCGTTGACCGTGATCCCACGCGGGCCGAGCTCCTTGGCCAGGGTCGCCGTCAGGGAGTCGATCGCCGCCTTCGACATCGCGTACGCCATCAGTTCCGGGATGCGCGAGCCGTGGGTGAACCGGGTGGAGACGTTGACGATCCGGCCACCGTGGCGGAGCCGCGACAGGCCGTGCTGGGCGAGGAAGAACGGCGCCTTGGTGTTGACCGCGAATACCTCGTCATAGGTCGCCTCGCCGACCTCGGAGAAGGGGATCCGGCCGCCCAGGACGCCTGCGTTGTTGACCAGGATGTCCACACCGTCGGCGTGCTCGTCGAACGCCGCCCACACCGCCTCGGCATCACCCGGGACTCCCAGCCGGGCCTGGATGGCGAAAGCCTGGCCACCACCGTCGACGATCGTCTTGACGGTTCGCGCGGCGGCCTCGGCACTGCTGCCGTAATGCACGCAGACCCGGGCACCATCACGAGCCAGCCGGAGTGCGATCGCCCGGCCGATCCCCCGCCCCGCACCGGTCACCAACGCCGTCTTGCCTGCCAGTGAGCCCATCGTCAACACGCCCATTTCTCTAGCGGTCGTTACACAAAGGGACGATAGCACATTAGCTAACGACCGCTATAGAATGCGTTCGTGGCCTCGACGACGCGTGGACGTCCCCGCTCCTTCGACCGGGACGCAGCCCTGGACAAGGCGATCCGGCTGTTCTGGCGCCGAGGCTATGAGGCCACCTCGGTACGGGACCTCACCAAAGAGCTCGGCATCGGTGCTCCGAGCCTCTACAAAGCCTTCGGCGACAAGCGGCAGCTTTTCGCCGAAGCCCTCCGCGTGTACGACGAGGAGTACGGCGGGTTCATCGAGGCCGCCCTCGCAGAGGAGCGCACCGCCAAGCAAGCGGCCGCGCGCGTGTTCGCCGAAGCCCCGGCCCGTTACACGCGCCGCGGACTACCCGCCGGATGCCTCATCGTGAGCGGCGACGCCGGCACCCCCGACGCGAAGGTCGCGGCGCATCTGCGACACATCCGCGAAACCAAGGTCGCCGCGTTCGCCGACAAGATCCGGGCCGACATCGCCTCCGGCGAGCTTCCCGCCGGCACCGAAGCACAGTCGTTGGCCCACTACACGATGTCGATGCTGAGCGGGATCGCTCAGGCCGCCCGTGACGGCGTGCACAGGACCGAACTCGAGCGCGTCACACGGATCGCGCTGGGCGCGTGGCCGTGAACCGTCAGGCCCGCACTGGCCTGATCGGCGAGTGATCGGGCGATCTACTCGGCGCCTTCGACCGGACGGAGCTCCGCGCTGACGAGTCCGCCGCCGTCGCCCGTCGCCGTCGCCCACCGCCGGTCGCCGTGGCGTCGGGGGCGAGGCACCGACGAGTGTCCCGTGATCTTTGGAAAGATCACGGGACCCGACCTAGTTGAAGCAGTCCTGGTTCTTGAGGCTCAGGGCCAGCTCGTACACCTTGCCGTGGGACAGCAGGAAGGAGTAGTTGGCCTTGCCGTTTCCGGGGACCGTGGTCACGGGGTATCCGCTGGCGGCCGTCCTGAGGTGAGGGTAAACCTTCTTCAGTTGCTTCATGGTGGAGCCGATTCCGATGCCCTCGGGAGTCCTGACCCCCTTGGGTGCGAAGATCGCGGCCACGCCGCGCTTCTTGGAGATGAACAGGCCGACCGCGTCCTTGCCTGTCGGGTGCGCCTTCAGGTCCCAGCCCGAGCAGCCCTCGCCGCCGGACTTCTTGACGATCTCGCCGGTCTTCTGGGCCTGCTTGGCGCTCATCCCCAGCTTCACGCCGCCGTAGCCGTACGGCCCCAGCCGCACGGCCGCGCTGCCCGCCACGCTCTCCGCCGCTGTGCTCTCCGCCGCGCTCGCGGACGCGGCGCCGCCCAGCGTGACACCCAGCGCGGCGCCCACGGCGAGAGCCGTCACCATCGCGGAACGCCCCAGGCGCGCAACCCTGTTCGTCATGCCGCTCCCTCCCGATTTCCACGATCAACATCGTTTCTACGGGATCACAGCATCACGACAGGCCCTTGTGATCCGGTTGTGACCCCCTCGCGGACGTGGCGGGTCAGGGGCGGGAGCGCAGGCCGTACATGAGCTCCTCCCAGCGGACCGCGACGGCCGGCGCGGCGTGAGCGGACGCGGTCTCCAGCGCCCCGGCCGCCAGCTTCATGCGGCGGCGTTCGTCGTCGACGAGGGTGAGCAGCGCGCAGGCGAGCGACTCGGCGTCGCCGCCCTCCCCCTCCTGGACCAGCACGCTGTCGCGGCCCGGACGGAGGAACTCGGCGGGCCCCCGTGATCCGGCGAAACCCACGACCGGCACCCCGCAGCTCAGCGCCTCGATGACGGTCATGCCCAGCACCTCGTGCCGCGACGGCACCGCGACGATGGACGCCTTGGCGAACTCGCCGGGCAGGTCGGGGGTGGTGCCCATGAAATACACGTGGTTGTGCAGGTCGAGGTCGCGGACGAGGGCGCGCAGCCGCCGCTCCTCCGGGCCCCCGCCATACAACCGCAGCCGCCAGTCGGGCCGCTTGTCGGCGACGATCGCGAAGGCGCGCACGAGCTGGTCGTACGACTTCCCGGGCACCAGCCTGCCCCCGGCGCTGACGATCCGGTTGTCCATGCGGGAGCGCGGCCAGGGCGCCGCGGGCAGGGCGTCGGGGATGACGTGGACCGACAGGTCGTCGTCGAGCAGCCGCACCCACTCGTCCCGCCGGCCGGCGGTGCTGGCCACCACGGCGTCGAGGCGGGGATAGAAGCGGCGCACCGGGCCCGGCACCGACGGCCTGCTCCACTCCCGCGCGATGCGGACGACGTCCCGCGGGGCATACCGGGCGGCCTGCACGCTCAGCGACGGCCGGGTGGTGACCAGCACGTCGGCACTCAGACCGCGCAGCATCCGCCAGAGCGCCACCTCGGTGCGCACCTGTCCCCGGGGCAGCAGGTGATGGACACCGGGCCGGGCGTCCACGAGCCAGCGCAGCGTCACCCGGCGGTCGACCGGGAAGAACGGCGTCTCCCTGGTGCGCCGGACGCTCACGACCTCAACCTCGTGCCGCGAGGCCAGCCCTCCCGCGAGGTTCAGCATCGCCCGCACGTCGCCGCGCATGCCGTACGCCGAGGGGAGCAGGAACGCGATCCTCACGCTCCCACCTCCAGCAGCAGCTCGTCGCCGGGAGTGAAGCTGGGCCGGATCGGCACGCCGTCCACAAGCGTGTGGGGATAGTGGACACGGCGCCGTTTGCCCTCGACGTCGTCAAGCCTGGCGCCCAGCGGCATCGCGCGGTCGACGCCGTCCACCTCCAGGTAAGGCTCCCAGGAGCCCTGCGAGTCGGGGGTGGCGGCCAGCACGTCGCACAGCGAGAGCGCGGCGTGGAACCGGACCCCCTGGACGGTGGCGGCGACCCGCACGGTCGCGGCCGGATCGCTGTGACCCGGATCGTTGCGGCTCGAATCGCTGTGGCTCGGGTCGCTGTAGCTCGGGTCGCTGTAGCTCGGGTCGTTGCGGCCCGGATCGTTGCGGCGCAGCGCGAGCGTGGCGTGGCGGTGCTGGTCGTCGTCGTCCAGGCCGGTGTAGGCCAGCAGCCCGGTCACCTCGAAGCGCCCCTCGCGGAACCACACCGCGCGGACATCGGCGACCGGCTCCGCCGAATCTATCTTCAGGGACAGGAATCCGTTGCGGGTGCGGTAGGCCCGGTAGGCCAGGGTCCGCCGGCCCAGCGCGTACGCGTCGAGGCGGTCGAGCGAGAACCCGGGATCGACGCTCTGCATACGGGCGCGGACGCCGTCCTGTTCGAGGTAGGCGTCCCAGCGGCCGGGGCCGAGGTCGAGGGGAGCGAGGGAGACCGCCACACTGGCGTCCCTCGTGCGCCCGCCGGAGGCGCCGAGCGTCACCCGGCGTTCCTCAGCCGTGCCGCGTCGCCGCAGGACCAGGCGGGTGCCGTCCGCCAGCGGCTCGGCGATGGCCAGACGCAGGGAGAGGACGTCCGCCAGGGTGACCTCCGCGTCGGTGACGACCACACCCACCGTCCAGCCCCCTCCCCGTCGATTGAGCCAACGTTGAGGTTACCGTGATTTTCCTGTTATGTGGAGAAAGCCTTTGTCACTCTTCTGTGAAACACCGTTCATTCCATCGCCTTGACCAGTGATTTCCACGAATAGTTCACAACCGCAGCAAAGGTTGCTTTACCCCTGCTTGATGGATTTGATGAGGAGCTGGGCGACGTCCACGACCTCGAGCGACTCCTTGGCCTGACCGGCGTTCTTCTTCTCGTTGATCGCGTCGCCGAGCATCACGAGGCAGAACGGGCAGGCGGTGGAGACGGTGTCGGGATCGGTGGTCAGCGCCTCGTCCACGCGCTCGGTGTTGATGCGCTTTCCGATGCGCTCCTCCATCCACATGCGCGCGCCGCCGGCGCCGCAGCAGAATCCGCGGTCCTTGCAGCGGTGCATCTCCTGCGCCTGGACGCCGGGCACCTTGGCCATGATGTCGCGCGGCTGGGCGTACACCTTGTTGTGGCGGCCGAGGAAGCACGGGTCGTGGTAGGTGATCTTCTCCTCGATCGGCGTGATCGGGGTGAGCCTGCCCTCCTCCACCAGATGCGCCAGCAACTGGGTGTGGTGCACGACCTCGTAGGTGCCGCCGAGCTGCGGATACTCGTTGGCCAGGGTGTTGAAGCAGTGCGGGCAGGTGGCCACGATCTTCTTGACCCCCGCCTCGTTGAGGGTCTCGATGTTCTGCTGGGCGAGCATGTTGAACAGGAACTCCATGCCCAACCGGCGGGCCGGGTCGCCGGTGCACGCCTCCATCGGGCCGAGCACGCCGAACTTCACCCCGGCGATGTGCAGCAGCTCCGCCACGGCCTTGGTGGTCTTCTTGGCCCGGTCCTCCAGCGCGCCGGCGCACCCGACCCAGAACAGATACTCGACGTCCTCGGGCATTGTCGAGTCGATGATCGGGACCTCGAAGTCCAACTCCTCGATCCACTCGGCGCGCTTCATCTCGGACATGCCCCACGGGTTGCCCTTGTTCTCCAGGTTCTTGAGCATCACGCCCGCCTCGGACGGGAACGACGACTCGATCATCACCTGGTAGCGGCGCATGTCGAGGATGTGGTCGATGTGCTCGATGTCGACCGGGCACTGCTCGACGCAGGCGCCGCAGTTGGTGCACGACCACAGGACGTCGGGGTGGATGACCCCGTCCTCGCCCACCAGCGGCTTGTCGAGCAGGGCCAGCACGTCCTCGGGGAAGCTCTCCTTCTCCTTCTCCCCCGCCAGCAGGTACGGCGCGATCGCGAAGGCGTGGTCGCGCTGGTCGAGGATGAGCATCTTGGGCGACAGCGGCTTGTCGGTGTTCCACGCCGGGCACTGGGACTGGCAGCGGCCGCACTCGGTGCAGGTGTAGAAGTCGAGGAAGCCCTTCCAGGTCGTGTCGGTGATCTTGCCGCGGCCGAACACGTCGACCTCGGGGTCGGCCTCCTCGAAGTCGAGCACCTTGCCACCGCTGCGCATCGGCTGGGCCGGGCCCAGGCCGTCGGGGCGGCGGGAGAACAGCACGTTCAACGGTGCGGTGAAGATGTGCAGGTGCTTGCTGTTCACCACGATGACCAGGAACACCAGCATGAAGCCGATGTGCAGCAGCAGGGCGATCTGCTCCAGCAGCTCGCTGTCCGGCAGGATCTTCCCGATCCCGATACTGGCGAAGGCGCCCGAGGAGTAGGGGAGGTTACCGTTGGCGGCCGCGGCGCCCCGGGCGAGGAACAGCGTCCAGATGATGTTGAAGATCATGAACAGGACCAGCCAGGCCCCGCCCAGGTGGGAACCGGAGAACCGGGAGCCGCGCCCCAGCTTCTTCGGCGAGTTCTTGATCCGGATGGCGGTGAACGCGACCAGCCCGACCAGACAGGCGATCGCGATGAAGTCCTGCAGGAAACCCAGCACCGGCCAGGTCCCGATGAGCGGGATGTGGAAGTCCGAGTGCCCGGTGATCGCACCCTGGATGATCGCGCCGTACGCCTCGATGTAGACGGTCAGCAGGATGAAGAACGCCCACATGACGAAGAAGTGGGCGGTGCCGGACGGGGTCCACTTCAGCAGCTTGCGCTGGCCGAAGACCTCCACCAGCTGGGCCTTGATCTCGGCGCCGGCGTGCTCCTTGGCGTACTCGATACGCTCCGGGGCCGGCTGCCCGCTGGTGGCCAGCCGATAGAGGAACAGCACGCGACGGCCCGCCAGCGCGACCGCAACGGCGGTCGCGACGAGGCCCACAATCGCTACCCAGAGCACGAGTCCCTCCCAAGTCGAACGTCGGCGGCCAGCGTACGGGCGCGGCGCCCCCGCGGGGGCGGTCGAGTCCCGCCCTGTGGATAACGCCTACGCTTCCCGAATGGTACCGGCGAGTAACTTATCCTGCCTCACGCTCGGCGAGTGGCACTTGTCACTGCGTTTCCCGCCGACGGCACGATAGTAGAACAAAGCTCTATAAGAGGGTACGAGAGGGGCGGCCTAATCTATCCGGCCAGGTAACGCTGCATGGTGGGGCCCACCAGCGCGACGATCTCCTCGACGTCGGCGGAGGCCAGCGGTTCGAACCGGAGGATGTAGCGCGTCATCACCACGCCGAACAACTGCGCGAAGGCGGCCTGCATCCGCAGCGGCGGAACGTCCAGCGCCTCGGCCACCCGGCCCAGGACGGCCGTCGTGAAGAACTCCCGGACCATGCCGACGGCCTGCTCGTTCACCATCGCCGTCCGCACCAGCCCCAGCAGCGGCTCCCTGGCCGCCGGGTCCGCCGTAATCGTCAGGATGAAGCGGACGAGGCGCTCGCCGACCTCCTCACGCGGCCCGGACAGGATGAGGGGAAGCACCTCCGAGGGGTCCATCGGCAGCCGCATGGCCGCGACGAACATCCCCTCCTTGCTGTCGAAGTAGTGGTGGACCAGAGCGGGATCGACACCGGCCTCGCGGGCGATGCCGCGGATCGTCGCCTTGTCGAACCCCTTCTCCGCGAAGACCCTGCGCGCCGCGGCCAGGATCTCGCCGCGGGTGTCCGCCGAGCCCGGACGCCGGCCGGGCCGCCGCCCCGGTCGCCGCCTGCCGCCCGAGACCTCCGGCACCTCCGTCGTCACGTCGCTCCCCGCTGACCTTTACGGCCCACTGCGAGATACACGCGCATGGGGACGGTCAGCCGCCCGTCGGGAAAGACGCGGCCGAGTTCGGCGCGCTCCCGGGCGAGCAACTCCGTCACCACGTCGACCTCCATCCTGGCCATGTACGAGTGGGAGCGCAGGTCGGTCAGGAAGTCCTCCAGCCGCACCGACCTGGTCCAGTCGATCCAGGTCTCGGCCACGGCGAGTCCCGCGTCGGACATGGCCGCGGCGATCGGCGGCATGCTCCATCCGGGCAGCACGGGCCCGATGTAGCCGGGGCACGACTCGGCGAGCCGCACCTGGTTGGCCGCCAGCCAGTCCGCCTTGCCGGGGTCCACGGTGTTCCACCAGCCCGCGACCGCGCCGCCGCCCCCGATCACACCGGCGCCCGCGATCACACCGTCCCCGGTCACACCGCCGGCCCTGAGCACCCGTACGGCCTCGGCCACCGACAGCGCCGGGTCGAGCCAGTGCCACGACTGGGCGTACGTCACCAGGTCGGCCGCGCCCGCGCGGAAGGGCAGGTCGTTCCCGTCGGCCAGCAGGGCCGGGCAGTCCGTACGGGCGCGCAGGCGGGCCAGCATCCGCTCGCCGCGGTCCACGGCGACGACCCGGGCGCCGCGGTCGAGCAGGCCCCGGGCCGAGATGCCCGTGCCCGCTCCGACGTCGATCACGGTCGCCCCGGCCAGCCGTACCCCCGACAGGGTCTCCAGCGCGAGATAGAGGGCCTCCGGGTAGTGCGGCCTGGCCGTGTCGTACTCCTCGGAGACGCGGTCGAAGACCCGGTGGCTGTCCGCGAGCCGTTCGTTCATGAGGCCGTCGAGGAGGCGGCGAAGTGGAGCCTGGCGAAGGCGAGCGCCTCGGTCAGGTCCTCGATCCGCTCGGTGCGGCTGGTGGCCTTGCGCGTGTTGATCTCCAGGACGATCAGGCCGCGGTAACCGTTGCCGGCCAGGCGTTCCAGGAGCGGGCCGCAGGGCTGCGACCCGCGGCCGGGCACCAGGTGCTCGTCCTTGTTGGTGGTGCCCACCCCGTCGGCCAGGTGCAGGTGGGCCAGCCGCTCGCCCAGCTTGGTCGCCATCTCCATCGCGTCGGACCCGGACACCGCCGTATGGGACAGGTCGAGCGTCACGTCGGGGAAGTCGTAGTCGATGGGGTTCCAGTCCGGCGCGTACGGCACGACCTCGTTGCCCCTGGCCCGCAGCGGGAACATGTTCTCCACCGCGAAGACGATGTCGGTCTCCTCGCGCATCCGGGCCAGGCCCTTCTCGAACTCCCTGGCGTAGTCACGCTGCCAGCGGAAGGGCGGGTGGACCACGACGGTCTGCGCGCCCAGCCGCTCGGCCGCCTCGCGGGCCCTGCGCAGCTTCATCCACGGGTCGCGGCCCCACACCCGCTGGGTCACCAGCAGGCAGGGCGCGTGCACGGCCAGGATCGGGATCTCATAGTGGTCGCGCAGCCGTTCGAGGACTTCGACGTCCTGACTGACCGGGTCCTGTCCCACCATGATCTCTACGCCGTCGTACCCGAGCCGGGCGGCCAGTTCGAAGGCGTCCGGCGTACGCTCCGGGTACACCGACGCCGTCGACAGCGCCACCTTGCCGCTGGGCACGCGGATGTCACTCATGAGGCCAGCCTCCCCTGGCGGCCCACGGGCACGTTCCAGTCCCGTGGCCGTGGCCGTCCGTTCGCTCCCTGCGCCCGTTCACGGATCCAGCCTAAGCCGCACCCGCGCCCCGCGCCGCTTCGCCACAATCAACTACCCAAGGTCGCGAACTAATGTGGGGCGCATGGCACGGATCGTGAGCGGGGCCGTACCCAGTCCGAACATCTGGAACACTCCCCAGATCTACGAGCTGGAGAACCTCGCCGTGGGACCCGCGGGCGCGGCCGAGGCGGCGATGCGGGCCGTACGGCCCTGGGACGGCGCGACCGTGGTCGAGATCGGCTGCGGCAGCGGCTTCCATTTGCCCGAGCTGGCCGCGTCCGCCGGGCGGGTCGTGGGGGTGGAGCCGCACGGCGGCCTGGCCGCCGGGGCCGCCGCCCGCTGCGCGTCGCTGCCCAACGTCTCGGTGCGCACGGGCACCGCGCAGGCGCTGCCCCTCCCCGACGCGTCCGCCGACGTGGCGATCGCGCGCTGGGCCTACTTCTTCGGACCCGGCTGCGAGCCGGGTCTGCGCGAGCTGGGACGGGTGCTACGCCGGGGCGGCGCGGCCTTCGTGGTGGACCTGGACGCCTCACGCGGGGCGTTCGGCCGCTGGTTCCGCCGGACGCTGCCGGCCTACTCCCCCGAGGCCGTGGAACGCTTCTGGTCACGCCAGGGCTGGCGGCGCGAGGAGCTGGACCTGCGGATGACGTTCCGGTCCAGGGCCGACCTGGAGGCGGTGCTGCGCATCGAGTTCACGCCCGAGGTGGCCGACGCCGCGCTGCGAGAGGTCGAGGGCCTGGAGATCCCCTACCCGAACGTCCTGCGGTGGCGGGAATTCTGAGCCCCCGGCTTGACCTTGTCACCGACGTCAAGCTTTACCGTCGTGTCCAGTACAGGGCCGAAGCGGGCGGACGAGGCCGAGGAGGAGGCCGATGCGGATCGGCGAGCTGGCCCGGCGCGCGGGCGTGAGCACGCGGGCACTGCGCTACTACGAGCAGCGGGGGCTCATCCGCTCGCGCCGCTCGGCGAACGGATATCGCGAGTACGACGAGTCGGACGTCCGGATCGTCACCGAGATCCGGGAGCTGATGTCGGTCGGCTTCACGCTGGAGGACGCCCGCCCGTTCGTGGACTGCCTGCGGTCCGGGCACCCGTCCGGGGGCTCCTGCCCCGAGTCGGTCGCCGTCTACCGGCGCAAGCTCGCCGAGATCGACCGGCAGATCCGCGACCTGCTGGCCCGCCGCTCCGAGGTGGCCGCCCAGTTCGCCGAGGCCTGCCCCGGCTGCCTGCTATCACGACGAGGAGAGTCATGATCACGCTGACCGCGGAGAACTTCGACCAGCAGGTGCTGCGCAGCGGCAAGCCCGTGCTGGTGGACTTCTGGACCGACTGGTGCCCGCCGTGCAAGATGATCGCCCCGATCCTGGAGGAGATCGCCGCCGAGTACGGCGACCGCCTCACGGTCGCCAAGCTCAACGCCGACGACCACCCGGAGATCGCCCGGCGCTACGGCGTGATGAGCTTCCCCACGCTGAACCTCTACCAGGGCGGCGAGATCGTGCGGCAGATCGTGGGCGCCAAGCCCAAGCGCCTGCTGCTCGCCGACCTCGACGGTCACTTCTGAGTTCCCCCCAGCACCGAGGGCCGCTTATATAAGCATTGACTTTTATAAGCGGCCTTCGGCATAGTGTGCTGCGTGCACGCATTCGACGCGCTGGGGGACCCGGTGCGACGCCGGATCCTGGAGCTGCTCTCCCAAGGCGAGCAGACGTCGGGCGCGCTCACCTCGGTCATCCGCGCCGAGTTCGGGATCTCACAGCCGGCGGTCTCCCAGCACCTGCGGGTGCTCCGCGACTCCGGGCTGACGTCCGTACGGGCCGAGGGCACGCGGCGGCTGTACGCCGTCGAACCCGAGCCTCTGCGGGAGGTCGACGCATGGCTGGAGCGGTTCCGCGGCTTCTGGGAGCAGCGGCTCGACGCGCTCGGCACGGAACTGGCGCGGGGGAAACGGGAGCGGCGGCTCGGACGGCGGCACGGCGGCGGCGCTGCCCACCACGCTGCCCATCACGCAGCCCCTCACGCAGCCCAGGACGAACGGACCGACGAGGAAGAGCGGCCATGAGCGACTTCATCGACCTGATCAACCAAGCCCACCGCGCGGTCGGCGCGCGCGACCTGCCGGAAGGCGAGGCCCGTACGGTGCTGCTGCGGCGCACCTACGACGCCGACGTCGAGGACGTGTGGGACGCCTGCACCGATCCCGAGCGGATCAGCCGCTGGTTCCTTCCGGTGAGCGGCGAGCTGAAGCTCGGCGGCCACTACCAGCTCCAGGGCAACGCGGGCGGGGAGATCCTGCGCTGCGAGCCGCCGCGGCTGCTCCGGGTGAGCTGGCTGTTCGGCGAGAACCCCGGCTTCAGCGAGGTCGAGGTGCGGCTGAGCCCGGAGGACGACGGACGCACCGTGTTCGAGCTGGAGCACGTCGCCGTGGTGCCGCCGGAGTTCTGGGACCGGTTCGGGCCGGGGGCCACGGGCGTCGGCTGGGACCTGGCGCTGCTCGGGCTCGGGCTGCACCTGCGCGGCGACATGATCGACGACCCCTCGGCGTGGGAGCAGTCGGAGGAGGCACGGGAGCTCATGAGGCTCAGCAGCGACCTGTGGGGCGAGGCGTACCGGGCCTCCGGCGCGCCGGACGACGTGGTCACCTCCGCGGTCGCGGGCACCACCGCCTTCTACGTGCCGGAGAAGCCGGAGACGCCGGAGAACTAGTTCTCCGGCGTCTCCGGCGGTGGCGCTTCCGGGTCTGATTGTCGGCGGCGGCCGGTAACCTCCCGCACGTGAGCAAGGCAGCGAAACCGGCGTACCGGTGCGGCGAGTGCGGCTGGACCACGGTCAAGTGGGTCGGCAGGTGCGGGGAGTGCCAGGCGTGGGGCACGGTCGAGGAGGCCGGGGCCCGGCAGGGCGTCCACGTCGTCAAGCCGGGCGCGGTCTCCGCCCCCGCCGTCCCGATCGGCCAGGTGAAGGCCGAGGTCGTCAGCGCGCGGACGACCGGAGTCCCCGAACTCGACCGCGTGCTCGGCGGCGGCCTCGTCCCGGGCGCGGTCGTGCTGCTGGCGGGAGAGCCGGGCATCGGGAAGTCGACGCTGCTGCTGGAGGCCGCCGCCCGCACCGCGCGGGGCGAGACCGTCCTCTACGTGACCGGCGAGGAGTCGGCCGCCCAGGTGCGCATGCGCGCCGACCGCATCGGCGCGATCGAGGACAGGCTCTACCTCGCCGCCGAGACCGACCTGTCCGCCCTGGTGGCGCACGTCGAGAAGGTGCAGCCGAGCCTGCTCATCGTCGACTCGGTCCAGACGATCGGCTCGGCCGACGCGACCGGGGTGCCCGGCGGTGTGACCCAGGTCAGGGAGGTCGCCGGCAACCTGGTCCGCCTCGCCAAGGAGCGGGCCATGTCCACGGTGCTCGTGGGCCACGTGACCAAGGACGGCACGATCGCCGGGCCCCGGGTGCTGGAGCACCTGGTGGACGTCGTGCTCCACTTCGAGGGCGACCGCAACTCGCGGCTGCGCATGGTGCGCGCGGTGAAGAACCGGTTCGGCCCGATCGACGAGGTGGGCTGCTTCGACCTGCACGAGCGCGGCATCACCGGGATCACCGACCCCAGCGGGCTGTTCGTCTCCCGCCATCCCGAGCCGGTGCCGGGCACCTGCGTCACCGTGACCATCGAGGGCACCCGGCCGATCCCGGCCGAGTTGCAGGCCCTGGTCGGCCCGACCGAGGCCCCCCAGCCCCGCCGCACGTCCTCCGGCCTCGACTCCTATCGGGTGGCGATGGTGCTCGCCGTCATGGAGCGGCGGCTCCACGCCAAGATCGGCAAGTGCGACGTCTTCACGGCGACCGTGGGCGGGATCCGCCTGACCGACCCGGCCGTGGACCTCGCGCTGATGCTGTCGGTCGTCAGTGCGGCCGGCGACCAGGCCCTGCCCGCCGGGCTCGTCGCGCTGGGCGAGGTCGGCCTGGCCGGCGAACTGCGGCCCGTGCGGGACGTCCGGCGGCGGCTGGCCGAGGCGGCCCGGCTCGGCTTCACCAGGGCGCTGGTGCCCTCCGGCTCGCTGGAGGAGGAGGGCCCGCGCCTGGAGGCGTCGGCGAGCCGCGGCCGCCTCGTGGCGCTGCGCTCACCGGCCGGCCGTACGACGCCGTTCGCGCCGGGCTTCGAGGTCACGGAGGTGGAGAACGTGTGGGACGCGCTCAACCTCATGAGATGACAAGGTGATCGGTCGTGACACCGGTGAGCACCTCGTCACGCCGGTAAACTCTGTGGCCTGCCCCGTCGGCCGTGGCCTCGCCCCCGCGCCCCCGAGGGGCTTCACAGGGCCGTCCGCGGCGCGCCTCGCGGACCTCGCCGCAACAGGGGATCGGCAGGAAGACGATCTGACGGATACGACCGGGCGAGCCCACTGGGGTGCATGTGCTGGACAACGACAAGGCGATCGACGACCGCAGAAGGGCCGTGCTCGCCGCGCTCGCCCCGGGGACGGCGCTGCGTGACGGGCTGGAGCGCATCCTGCGCGGCCACACCGGCGGCCTGATCGTCCTCGGGTACGACCGCACGGTCGAAGACATCTGCACCGGCGGGTTCACACTCGACGTCGAGTTCTCCGCGACCCGCCTGCGCGAGCTGGCCAAGATGGACGGCGCGATCGTGCTCGACACGGCCCACCTCAGGATCGTGCGGGCCGCCGTGCACCTCGTGCCCGACCCGGCCATCCCCACCGACGAGTCCGGCACCCGGCACCGCACGGCGCAGCGCGTGGCCAAGCAGACCTCGCTCCCGGTCATCGCGATCAGCAAGTCGATGCGGATCATCGCCCTCTACCTCGACGGCATCCGCTACGTGCTGGAAGAGTCGGCCGCGATCCTGTCCAAGGCCAACCAGGCCCTGGCGACGCTCGAACGCTACAAGAAGCGGCTCGACGAGGTCTCCGGCAACCTGTCGGCCCTGGAGATCGAGGACCTCGTCACGGTCCGCGACGTGGCCGTCGTCGTCCAGCGCCTGGAGATGGTCCGCCGCATCGCCCGGGAGATCGAGGGATACGTCGTCGAGCTCGGCACCGACGGGCGTCTGCTGTCCCTCCAGCTCGACGAGCTGTTCGCGGGCGTGGAGACCGACCGGGTGCAGATCATCCGCGACTACGCGCCCGGCTCGCTCGGCGCGCGGCCGTACGGGGACGCCGACGCGATGCGGGAGCTGGACGAGCTGTCCTCCGGCGACCTGCTCGACCTGTCGAAGGTGGCCCAGATCCTCGGTCACCACGGCGGCGACGCGCTCGACACGCCGGTCAGCCCACGCGGCTTCCGGCTGCTCACCAAGGTCCCCCGCCTGCCCGGGGCGATCGTCGACCGGCTCGTGAGCCACTTCGGCGGCCTGCAGAAGCTGCTCGCGGCCAGCACCGACGACCTCCAGGCCGTCGGCGGCGTGGGCGAGACCCGGGCGCGCAGCGTCCGCGAGGGCCTGTCCCGGCTCGCCGAGTCGTCCATCCTGGAGCGCTACCTGTAGGTCTCGTCAGCGCAGGTGGAAGACGACCTTCGGGCTCTTCAGCCGGCCCGAGTGCGCGGTCGCGACGTACGTGCCCGGGTCGGCGGGCGACCGCTTGCCTGCGCACGTGCTCCCCGACCGGTGGCGGTCCCACCGGATCGAGCGGACGTAGGGGATGCCGCGCTCCAGCAACTGCCTGTCCACACCGTCGCCCGCCACGCAGTCGGCCGTCGACCACACGCGCTCGCCGCCCGACAGCACCCGCATCTCCAGCGTGCGCGGACCGACGTCCACCGTGCACTCGACCTTGCCCGTGCTCACGACCGTCAGCAGGAAGCTCGGCGTGACACCCTTGCCGTACGCGTCCTGACCGGTCTGCAGCGCGAGCACGAGGTCCTTCTCGTCGCAGGGGTCACCGGGGCGACGCGGCTTGCCGGGCGAGGGCGAGACTCCCGCGGAGGCGGACGGCGACGGCTGCCCCGGCGCGGCGGCGGAGGCTCCGGCGGGCGTCTTCGGAGCCAGGCCGGCGGGCAGCGAGACGACCAGCCGGTCGGAGGGCGTCGCCTTGACGGCGGCGGCGGTCTCGTCCGGCCGTCCGGACGCGCTGCTGCACGCCCACGCCACGACCGCCACCACGACGAGCATCCCCGTGAGCACCGACACCCGGCGGCGCCAGTAGACGTCCGCGCCCTCGACGCCCACGTCACCACGGAATGTGTCCGGATCCATACGCACAGTATGGAGAGCCCTGGCGGGTCAGAGGTAACGGCTCGCTGAACCTTGTCCTTTCCCAGATCACAGCCTCGCCGGGTCTTTGCGCAATCGCGCGCCGTACGATCGGCGGCGCGCCCCTCCGGCTCGCTCGGTGTTCCCCGCTTCGCTCATCGGGGCGCTCTTATCCGATGTCTTCCCTCGTCGCGCTTGGTCGCTTCGCTC
>NZ_JBEYWW010000022.1:0-167335 GCF_040644635.1 Microbispora sp. NPDC046933
CGCGGCGGCGGGCTGCCCGCCCGCCTGCCGTCCCGCCTGCCGGCCCATCTGCCGGCGCTGATCGCCGGGATCGGTTTCATCGCCGCGCCCGGCCTGCTGGCCGACGCGCCGTGGTACCTCGAATGGTGGCAGGAGAACCCCTCCGGCGACCCCGTGCAGCTGCTGCGGGACATGGACCCGGCGAGCAGCGCCTTCTACGACTACACCCACTGGGACTGGTACGCCGGCCCGTCCGCCGGTGCCGAGCGCACCATCTGCGGCCCGTACGTCGACTACCTGTGCACCGACGAGTACAGCCTGACGCTGTCGGTGCCGGTGCTGGCCGCGGGGAGCTTCGCCGGGGTGGCGGCGGCCGACGTGTTCGTCCGGCGGTTCGAGGCCGCGGTGCTCCCGGCGCTGCGGGAGATCCCGGGCCCGGCGTTCCTGGTCAACGCCGAGGGCCGGGTGATCGCCTCCAACACCGCGAGCTGGGTCGCGGGGTCGGTCTACCGGGGCGGCGATTCCGAGGGCTTCTCCGTACGCCGGGTGGGCGACCTGCCGCTGTCGCTGGTCACCACGACGGCCGGCGGGGCCACATAGCGGCAGCGAGGGTGGCAGGGTGCGGCAGCGGGGAAGGCAGGGTGCGGCAGCGAGGATGGCAGGGTAGCGGCGGCGGGGGCGGCCGGTGCCTGCGGCACAATTGGCCTCATGGCCCTCGACCCGAAGATCGCCGACCGGCTGAAGCGCACACCGGACGGCCTGGTGCCCGCGATCGTCCAGCAGCACGACACCGGTGAGGTGCTCATGCTCGCCTGGATGGACGACGAGGCGCTGCACCGCACGCTCACGACCGGCCGGGCGACCTACTGGTCCCGCAGCCGGGGGGAGTACTGGGTGAAGGGCGACACCTCCGGCCACCTGCAGTGGGTCAAGCACGTGGCGCTCGACTGCGACGGCGACACGATCCTGCTCAAGGTCGACCAGGTGGGGGCGGCCTGCCACACCGGCGACCGCACCTGTTTCGACGCCGACGTCCTCGACGTGAGCGGCGCGCCGTGACCGCTCCCGCCCGCGACCAGGCGCGTACGGCGCGGCGCTCGCTGCTCGCCTGGCTGGCCGCCTGCGCCGTGGGCGGCGGTCTCGCGCTGCTGGCCGCGGGCCGCGTCTGGGTCACGCTCGGCGCGGCCGGCGGGCCCACAGGAGGGGGTGGCGGCTCTCTCACCGGCAACGACCTCGTCGCCTGGCTCACCCCCGCGGCGCTGGCCGCGCTCGCCGCCGTGCTGGCGGTGCTGGCGACCCGGGGCGTCGCGCGGCGGGTGACGGGCGTGGTGGTCGCCCTCCTCGGCGCGGCGGTCGCGGCCGGGGCGTGGGACGGCACGCGCGGCGGGACGATCGCCGCCGCGATCGCCACGCATGTGACCACCGGCGTGACGTCCGACGGTTTCGTCCCCCTGGAGTCGCGCGCCTGGGTCTGGCCGGTGCTGACCGCCGCGGGCGGGCTCGTCCTGGCCGGTGCGGGCGTGGCGGCGGCGGTCCTGAGCGTGCGCTGGCCCGGCATGTCGAGCAGGTACGAGCGCGGGGCCGGGCGCGCGGGAACGGGCGGGGCCGCCCGGGTGAAGGACGCCGACAGGGCGATGTGGGACGCGATCGACGAAGGCGAGGACCCCACCGCCTAGGTCGCGGGGGGCGCTCTTCGGGGCGTTGGATCGTTCCCACCTCAGATTACAAATTGTCCACAAAGCCGATTTCCACGCGGCCCGGGTGCCCTGCGGCCGGTAGGCTTCGCGCCGACCTCTGATCACCGCACAGGAGACCGAATGAGCCACGGGAGTCAGCCGGGCGGCATGGGCGGCCACGGCTGCCCGCCCGGCCGGGGTGACCGGCCGCCGGCCTCCGGCGGCCATCGCCACCCGCCCCGGGCGGTCCGCGCCGGCGCCGGCCACCCTCCGGCGTCGACGGGAACGGCATGGTCGTCGCGTCGCTCCTCCCCGGCATCCCCGGCCCGTCTCGATGCGGTGCTCCGCGGATCATCGGGGTCGTCTCCGGTCTCGTCGCGCTGAAGAAGATCCGAGACTCCTTTCCCCCACTCACGCAGGAGCACCACATGACGTACGGCAACGACCCGGGCTACAACCCGGGTGGTTACCCCCAGAACCAGCCCGGCCCGCAGGGCGGGTATCCCCCTCCGCAGGGCGGCTACCCCCCTCCGCAGGGCGGCGGCTACCCCCAGGGCGGCTACCCGCCGCCGCAGGGCTCGTACCCGGCCCCGCCCGGCGGTGACCAGTACGGCGGCCAGTACGGCGCGTACGGCCCGCCCGGCGGCTACCCGGCTCCCGAGCTCGCGCACTGGGGCCTGCGCGTCGGCGCCACGCTGATCGACGGCCTCATCGTCGGTGTCCCCACCTGGATCCTGAGCATCATCGGCAGCGCCCTGAGCGCCGGCTCGGTGGACCAGGAGACCGGTCAGGTCGGCTCCGGCTTCGGGATCGGCCTGGTGCTCTCCCTCGTGGCCATCGTCGTCGCCCTCGGCCTCGGCCTGTGGCTGAAGCACAAGGAGGGCACGACCGGCCAGACGGTGGGCAAGAAGGTCGTCGGCATCCAGACGGTCAAGGAGCAGACCGGCGAGTACATCGGATTCGGCATGGCCGTCGTCCGGTACATCTGCCACATCGTCGACGGCCTGCCCTGCTACATCGGCTACCTGTGGCCGCTCTGGGACGCCAAGCGGCAGACCTTCGCCGACAAGATCGTCGGCACGGTGGTCGTGCGCGCCCCGCGTTAGGCTGACCCCTGTGGACGTGACCGAGCGGCGCGCGTGGGACCGGGTGCGGTCGCTGCGCGCGCCGCTCGGCGCCGCGGCCGTTCTCGCCGCGGCGGTGACGTACCTGGCGGTGGTCGACCCGCACGAGCCAGGTCACTACCCCGTCTGCCCGCTTTATTACCTGACCGGCCTGTACTGCCCGGGCTGCGGCGCGCTGCGCGCCGTGCATGACCTCGCCCACGCCGACCTCGCCGGGGCGGCGCGGATGAACCTGCTCTTTGTCTTCTGCGTCCCTGTCGTAATCACGTTGTGGGCCCGCTGGGCGTTACGATCATGGCAGGGACGGTCCGCGCGCACGAACATCGCGCACCCCGCTCACCTGTGGGGACTCCTCGCCGTCGCGGCCGTCTTCTGGGTGGTGCGTAACACGCCTTTCGGGCACTTCCTCGCACCGTGAATCGACCCGGTGGCGGATCGACGCGAGACGGGCCGATACCATCGCAGGGCAGGACACGCAGAGCAGCCGACCGGAGGGACTCCTACGCGTGAGCGAGCGGACAGGCAAATCGCGCGAGCTCCGAGCCGAAGGCGAGGAGGACGCGTGAGTGTTCTTGAGGACATCATCTCGGGCGTGCGGGAGGACCTCGAGGAGCGGCAGCGCAACGTGCCGATCGAGGAGCTCAAGCGGCTCGCCGCCCGCGCCCCCGAGCCCCGGGACGCCTACGCCGCGCTCGGCGGCGACCGGGTGTCGGTCATCGCGGAGGTGAAGCGGTCGAGCCCCTCGAAGGGCGCGCTCGCCGCCATCGCCGATCCCGCCGCCCTGGCGGCGGACTACGAGGAGGGCGGCGCCCACGTCATCAGCGTGCTGACGGAGCGGCGCAGGTTCGGCGGGACGCTCGCCGACCTCGCGGCCGTGCGCGCGGCCGTGGACATCCCCATCCTGCGCAAGGACTTCATCGTCACCTCCTACCAGCTGTGGGAGGCCAGGGCGCACGGCGCGGACCTCGCCCTGCTCATCGTGGCGGCCCTCGACCAGCAGGCGCTCGTCTCGCTGATCGAGCGGGCCGAGTCGATCGGGCTCGCCCCGCTCGTCGAGGTGCACACCGAGGAGGAGCTGGTCCGCGCGGTCGACGCCGGCGCGAAGATCATCGGCGTCAACGCCCGCAACCTCAAGACGCTCGAGGTGGACCGCGAGGTGTTCGCCAAGCTCGCGCCCAAGGTGCCGGACGGCATCATCAAGATCGCGGAGTCCGGGGTTCGCGGCCCGCACGACCTGCTCGCGTACGCGCGGGCGGGGGCGGACGCGGTGCTGGTGGGCGAGAGCCTGGTCACCGGCAGGGATCCCAAGGCGGCGGTCAACGACCTGGTGACCGCGGGCGCTCACCCGGCCTCGCGGCAGGACACCGGCTCCGAGAGGCACCCGTGAACGACAGCGCTGCAGAAGGAGGCCGCGTGACCTCGACGGAAGGGACCGTCATCACCTCCGCCGACCTGGCCGGGAACGGGGTCCGCGGCGACGACCCGGACCCGCACGGCAAGTTCGGCAGGTTCGGCGGCAGGTACGTGCCCGAGGCGCTCATCCCGGCCCTCGACGAGGTGGCCGCGGAGTATGAGAAGGCCAAGACCGACCTCGGCTTCCTGCGCGAGTTCGACCACCTGCTGCGCACGTACGCCGGCCGCCCTACGACGCTGACCGAGGTGCCGCGGTTCGCCGAGCACGCGGGCGGCGCCCGGATCCTGCTCAAGCGCGAGGACCTGACCCACACGGGCGCGCACAAGATCAACAACGTGCTGGGTCAGGCGCTGCTGACCAAGCGGCTGGGCAAGCGGCGCGTCATCGCGGAGACCGGGGCGGGCCAGCACGGCGTCGCCACCGCCACCGCCGCGGCGCTGATGGGCCTGGAGTGCGTCATCTACATGGGCGCCGTCGACTGCGAGCGCCAGGCGCTCAACGTCGCCAGGATGAAGCTCCTCGGCGCCACGGTCGTGCCGGTGACCAACGGCAGCCAGACCCTCAAGGACGCCATCAACGAGGCGTTCCGCGACTGGGTCACCAACGTCGACCACACCCACTACCTGTTCGGCACGGTCGCGGGGCCGCACCCGTTCCCCGAGATCGTCCGGGACTTCGCCCGGATCATCGGGGTGGAGGCGCGCCGCCAGGTCCTGGAGCTGACCGGCCGCCTGCCCGACGCGGTCTGCGCCGCCGTCGGCGGCGGGTCGAACGCCATCGGCGTCTTCCACGCCTTCATCGAAGACGAGGACGTCCGGCTGTACGGCTACGAGGCCGGCGGCCGGGGCGTGGAGACCGGCGAGCACGCGCTGACCCTGACCGAGGGCAGCGTCGGCGTGCTGCACGGCGCACGCACCTACGTCCTGCAGGACGAGGAGGGCCAGACGATCGAGTCCCACTCGATCTCGGCCGGTCTCGACTACCCCGGCGTCGGCCCCGAGCACGCGTGGCTCAAGGACACCGGCCGGGCCACCTACGAGGGCGTGACCGACGAGGAGGCCATGGAGGCCTTCGCCCTGCTCGCCCGCACCGAGGGCATCATCCCGGCCATCGAGTCCTCGCACGCGCTCGCGGGCGCGCTGCGGCTGGGCCGCGAGCTCGGCCCGGAGGCGGTCATCCTGGTGAACCTGTCGGGCCGCGGCGACAAGGACATGGGCACCGCTATGAAGTACTTCAACCTCTGATCCAGTATCGATAGGGCATCCCGATGACGACACTCCAAGCCGTGTTCGAGAAGGCCCGCGCCGAGGACAGGGCCGCGCTGGTCGGCTACCTGCCGGCCGGCTTCCCGACCAAGGACGGCGCGGTCTCCGCGGCGACGGCGATGGTCGAGGCCGGCTGCGACGTGATCGAGATCGGCCTGCCGTACTCCGATCCGCTCATGGACGGCCCGACCATCCAGGACGCGGTGCACCGGTCGCTGACCAACGGCACCCGCATCGCCGACGTGCTGCGCACCGTCGAGGGCGTGGCGAAGTCGGGGGCCGCGACGCTGGTCATGACGTACTGGAACCCGATCGACCGTTACGGCGCCGAGCGCTTCGCGCGCGACCTCGCATCGGCGGGCGGCGTCGGAACCATCACCCCGGACCTGACGCCCGAGGAGTCGGATCCCTGGCTCTCCGCGAGCAAGGAGGCCGGCATCGACACGGTCTTCCTCGTCGCGCCCAGCTCGCCGGACGAGCGCATCGCCCGGGTCGCCGCCTGCTGCACGGGCTTCGTGTACGCGGCCTCGCTGATGGGCGTGACCGGTGCCAGGCAGACCGTCAGCTCGGCCGCGGAGGGCCTGGTCAAGAGGACCAAGGCGCACACGACGCTGCCCGTCTGCGTCGGGCTCGGCGTGGGCACCGGCGCCCAGGCCGCCGAGGTCGCGGCGTACGCCGACGGTGTCATCGTCGGGTCCGCCTTCATCCGGCGCCTGCTCGACGCGCCGGACGAGAAGTCCGGTCTTGCGGCGGTACGCGAGCTCGGGTCGGAACTCGCCCGGGGCGTCCGGCGCTGAGCGGCCCTGGGGTTTCCTCCCCGCAGGTGCGCTGCGACCAGCCAAGATAAGGCGGCTTACCATGCTCTTATCCAGCACATGGTGAGGTTGAGTCCCGGTACTGTTCAGTCGGTGTTGCCTACCGGGCGAGGAGACTCATGGTTCAGTTGGCATCCGGCGCCTCGGTGTCCGAACGGTTACAGCCTGCGAAACCCGTGCTCTCCTGGGTCACGACCGCCGCACGGGTCGTGCTCGCCGGCGTACTGATCGTCGCCGGGGCGCTCAAGATCGGAGCGCCCGCGTTGTCCGTGCAGGCGGTGCGGGCCTACCAGCTGCTGCCCGACTCCGTCGCGCAGGTCGTCGGGTACGGCCTGCCGGTCCTGGAGATCATCGCGGGCCTGCTGCTGCTCGTCGGCCTGTTCACGCGCGCGGTGGCGGCCATCGGCGGGGTGCTGATGATCGCGTTCGTCATCGGCATCGCGTCGGCCTGGGCCAGGGGGCTGCGCATCGACTGCGGCTGCTTCGGCGGCGACGGCACGCTGGCCGCTGGACAGGACCCCAACTACTTCTGGGAGTTGATGCGCGACCTCGGGCTGCTCGTCTGCGCGGCGTGGATCGTCGTCAGGCCGGCGAGCCGCCTGTCGCTGGACTCCGCGCTGGGCTTCACGGGGGAGCGGGAAACGGCGGACGAGGACGGCTCGGACGGCGGCGAGGACGACGCTGCGTGACCACGGATGACGTTCGCCGGGCACGGCGACCGTTCACGGGTCCTTCGGCCCTACCGCCCCCGGCCGCGCGGGGCCGACGGTAGTGCGCGAACGGAACCGGAAAGCAAAGCCAGGGGGGAAGTTTCGTGAGCAAGCGGACGAGTGAGGCGGCGAGGGCCCGGATCGCGGCCCAGCGGGAGGCCTTGCGCAAGCAGGAGCAGCGCAAGCGCATCACGATGATCGTCACCATCGCGGTGATCGTCGTGATCGCCGTCGCCTTCACGGTGTGGTCGGTGCGGCAGGGAACCGCGGAGGACGCCTCCGGGGACGTCGCTCCCGTCACCGTGGAGAAGGACGGGACGGTCGTGATGGCCAAGTCCGGCGTGACCGCGCCCGTGGTCGACGTGTTCGAGGACTTCCAGTGCCCGGCGTGCAAGCAGTTCGAGGAGACCAGCGGCTCCACGCTGAAGAACCTCGCCGCCGAGGGCAAGGCCAAGGTCGTCTACCACCCGATCACGATCTTCACGCAGGAGCCGACCAAGGGCAACTCGCTGCGCGCGGCCTCCGCCGCCCGCTGCGTCACCGACGGCCGCCAGTGGCTGGCGTTCCACGACAAGCTCTACAAGAACCAGCCGAGCGAGACCGTGACGGGCTTCACGATCGACGAGCTGATCAAGTGGGGCAAGGAGGCCGGCGTCACCGCCGAGGACTTCGACAACTGCGTACGGCAGCAGCGCAACGTCGCCGCGCACCAGCAGTTCTCCCAGCAGACCATGAGCGCGCAGAAGCTGACCGGCACGCCGACCGTCAAGCTCAACGGCAAGGAACTCGACACCAACGTCGCCTTCGTGCCCAGCTCGCTGCGTGACGCGGTGGAGAGCGCCGGCAAGTGACCTCCCGCCGGCAAGTGACCTCCCGCCGGGACGGCCCCCGCGCGGGCCGTCCTCCGGCCTGACGGTTCGCTCGGCGGGACCGCCGACGGGCGGAACGGTGCGCCGTCCGCCGGGACGCCGTCCCCGGGTCCCCGGCGGCGGCCGATCCTCGCCAAGAATCGGGCAAGGGCCGCGTGGTTCTCCCGCACGGGGGTATCGAGCGCGATGTCACAAGCTCCGCACAGGGCGGGGGAGAGGCCGGTGCGACCGGAGTCCCGCCCGCGCCTGCCGCGAGCGAATCCGCCGCGATGAGCTGAGCAGGAGGCGCCGTGCCGGCCCACACCGGTGAGAAGGCCCGCAAGACCGGCGTGTTCCACTGCGCCGTCTGCGGGGAGAAGGTGCAGGTCAAGGAGGGCGACACGATCCCGAAGTGCCCGAACGGCCACACCGAGTTCGACAGCCGCACCCAAGAGCCGGACAACCGGTCGTGACGGAGCGGCGGCCGGTGCCGGGGCCGGCTGGGCCGCCGGTCGTGCCACCGGCGACGCCGGGAAGCCGGGCCCCCGCACCGGCAGGGCGAGGCCGCAGTGGAGCGGTGCCGCCGGGCCGATGAGCGCGCGCGACCTCCCCGGGGAGCAGACCGGCGGGCAGGCCGGCGGGCAGGACGGCGTCGCCCGTGTCGTCCTGCGGCCGATGGGAAGCCCGCTGCCGCTGGGGTTCCTCGGCCTCGCCCTGGCCACGACCGCCTTCGGCGCCGTGGAGCTCGGCTGGGTGCCCGCCGCCCAGGGGCGCGTCGCCGCCCTGGCCGCGCTGCTGTTCACCGCGCCGCTGCAGTTCCTCGTCTCGGTCCTCGGCTTCCTCGCCCGCGACGCCGTCGCCGGAGCCGCGATGGGCGTCCTCTCGGGCACGTGGGCGGTGATCGGCGGCGTCACGCTCACCTCCGCGCCGGGTGAGACGAGCGCGGCGCTCGGCGTCGTCCTGCTCACGGCCGCCGCGGCGATGCTCGTCCCGGCCCTCGCGGGCCTGCCCAAGCTGGTGGCCGCCGCCGTGATGGCGATGTCCGCCATCAGATTCGCGATCACCGGTGTCTACGAGCTCACCGGGTCCGCGGGATGGAGGACCACGGCGGGAGCCGCCGGTCTGCTGCTCGCGGTCGTCGCCTACTACGCCGCCCTGGCGTTCGAGCTGGAGGACGCGCACGGGCGCACGCTCCTCCCGGTGGCCCGCCGGGGCCGGGCCCGTACGGCGCTCCGGGGCGACCTGCGCGACCAGACGAAGGGGCTGGCGCACGAGGCGGGCGTGCGCGAGCAGCTCTGACGCGTCCCGGAGAGCCTCTGGGCGGCCGCGCGCACGTTCCATTGGCGGTGGGCGCGGCCCGATGCACGGCCGGGTTCCCTGCCGATTTCGCCGGGTTTCACCTCCGCGGCCGTGGTTAGCATGCCCGCATGTCGTACGACGACCGTTCTCCCTCCGCCGGACCCGCGGGCGCCGCGAGGAGGATCCACGCGGCGATGATCGCCTTCGCGGCGGGCGACGCGCTCGGCGTGCCCTGGGAGGGCCGCCCGCCGGAGCGCATCGACGCGGCCGAGGTCGTCCGGCTGCCGGCTCCGGACCGGGGATGGCCTCGGGGGTCGACCTCCGACGACACCGCGCAGATGGTGCTGGTCGCCCGGTGCCTGGCCGACACGGGCGGGCGGCCCGCCTCCATGGACTTCCTGGCCCGCCTGGCCGAGGCGGCGCCCGGGGTGCGCGGCCTCGGGCCGACGACGAGGCGCGCCCTCGCGCACTTCCGCGCCACGGGGGAGCTCCCGGTGCCCTCGTCCGGCGACCTGCCCACGAACGGCGCGGCCATGCGCATCGCCCCGGCCGGCTGGGCCGTGCCGCCCCACCGGCCCGAGCGCCGCCGGATCCTGTGCGAGGCGCTGTCCGCCGCGACGCACCGCGCGCCGGCGGCCGTGGCGGCGGCCTGCGTGATCGCGGCCATGGCGTCGTCGGCGGTGGGGGACGCGGTAAAGGGCGCGGGCGTGGCCGGTCTGCTGGACGCGGCGGCGGCCGAGGCCCGCTGGGCGGGTGAGCGCTACGGGCCGATGGACGCCGTGGTGGACGCCGCACGCGGCCGGTGGTCGCCCCCGCCCGAGGGCGTCTCCCTGGACGCCGTGGAGACGGCCGCCGCGGTGGTCCACGTGATCCGCGAGGCCCCGGACCTGGCCGCCGCGCTCCCGTACGCCGTGTCGCTCGGCGGGGACGCCGACACGGTCGCGGCGCTCGTGGGCGGCGTCCTCGGCGCCCGCGACCCCGAGGGGGTCGCCGCGCTGAGCTGGCTGGGGCTGGTGGATCTCGGCGAACACCCGGGCCTGGGGGACCTCGCGGCACGCCTCGCCGCCCTCCGCGAGACGCCGGACGACGGGCTCTGAGCGGGGTGCGGCGGACGGTCGGCGCAGGTCGCGGGACGGATGCCCGCGCCTCGCTCCGGGCCCGCCCTCTCTTGCGGTAACGTCACGTTACATGCCCCTCCTCGCCTCGATTCCCAGCCCGTCACAGGGGGTCTGGAATCTCGGACCGATCCCGATCCGCGCGTACGCGTTGTGCATCGTGCTCGGCGTCATCGTCGCCGTATGGATCGGCGAACGCCGCTGGCGCGCCCGCGGCGGCGCGCCCGGGACGGTCACCGACCTCGCGGTCTGGGCCGTGCCGTTCGGCCTCGTCGGCGGGCGTCTCTATCACGTCATCACCGACTGGCAGATCTACTTCGGCTCGGAAGCGCCCAAGCGGCCGATCGACGCCCTGTTCATCTGGGAGGGCGGCCTCGGCATCTGGGGCGCGATCGCCCTCGGCGCGCTCGGCGTCTGGATCGCCTGCCGCCGGCGCGGCATCTCCTTCACCGCCGTCGCCGACACCCTCGCCCCCGGCGTGGCCGTGGCACAGGCCATCGGCCGATGGGGCAACTACTTCAACCAGGAACTGTTCGGCGGCCCCACCGACCTGCCGTGGGGGCTCGAGATCGAGCCGGGCCGCCCGGGCACCGTTCCCGGCGCGACCACCTATCACCCGACGTTCCTGTACGAGTCGCTGTGGGACCTCGCACTCGCCGGCGTGCTGATCCTGGCCGCCCGCCGGTTCGGCCTGCGGCACGGCCGGGTGTTCGCGCTGTACGTCGCGGGCTACACGCTCGGCCGGTTCTGGATCGAGGGGCTGCGGGTGGACCCCGCCCACCACATCCTCGGCCTGCGGCTGAACCAGTGGACCTCGATCGTCATCTTCCTGTGCGCGCTGGCGTACCTGTGGCTGGCCCGCAACCGTACGGGCGAGGAGCCGCTGGGCGCGCAGAGCGGCGACGCCGGCGGTGATCACGCCGACCCCGCCCACGGGCGGGACCAGGCCGACGAGCCGGAACTCCTGCGCGACGGCGAACGGGACGAGAAGGCCGGGGATCGGGAGACACAGGACGGGGAGGCGCGAGGCGGCGCCGACGACCCGCCCGCGCCGGGCGGCGACGCGGGCTCCGGCAAGCGGACCGCGACCGCGGGAGCGGGCGCCGCGAGCGACGGCCCGGCGGCGGAACCCGAGGCCGGCCGGCGATGACGAAGGCCACGACGGGGGCGCGGGCCGAGATCCACCACGAGCACCGGGACGTCAACGGCGGCTGGTTACGCCCCGCGGTCTTCGGCGCGATGGACGGGCTGGTCTCCAACTTCGCGCTGATCGCGGGCGTCGCCGGCGGCACCGCGGAGACCAGGATCGTCGCGCTCGCCGGCATCGCCGGCCTGGCCGCCGGAGCGTTCTCCATGGCGGGCGGCGAGTACGTGTCGGTCGCCAGCCAGCGCGAGCTCGCCCAGGCCGAGATCGACGTCGAGCGCCGGGAGCTGGAGCGGCACCCCGAGGCCGAGGAGGCCGAGCTCGCCCGGATGTACGAGCAGCGGGGCGTGGACCCGGAGACCGCCAGGGAGGTCGCCCGGCAGATCTCCCGGAACCCGGACGAGGCCCTGGCGGTCCACACGCGGGCCGAGCTGGGCGTCGATCCCGACGACCTGCCGTCGCCCGTGCTGGCCGCCGTGTCGTCGTTCCTGTCGTTCAGTCTCGGCGCGCTGGTCCCGCTCCTGCCGTACCTGCTGGGCGTGCGGGGGCTGTGGATCTCGGCGGCGGTGTCGATGGTGGCGCTGTTCGCCGCGGGCGCCGTGGTCTCCCGGGTGACGGCCCGCAGCTGGTGGTTCAGCGGCCTGCGCCAGCTCCTGGTGGGGGCCGTGGCGGCGGCGCTGACCTGGGGCCTGGGCTCGCTGATTGGAACCGGCGGTCTATGACCAAGCGCAAGCGCCGGTCGTCCGCGCCGGCCGAGGGGTGGACCGGGTCCACCCTCGCCGAGCTGGGGCTGGACGACCGGCAGCAGCGTGTGTTCGTGTGGTCGGTCACGGCTGTGGGAGTGCTGGCGATCGCCCTGGTGCTGACGCTCGTGGTCAACGCGATCGGCGGGGGGCAGTCGCAGTCGGCGCGGGCGTCGGGCGACGCGCCGGGGGAGGGCCTGCCCGCCTCCTTCCAGTCCTGGCCGTCGCTGAAGGAACTGGCCCCGATCACCGACAGGAAGGCCGACACCGCGCCGCTGACCGCCCAGGAGGTGTTCGGCGCGCGGACGCTCACGGCCGGGAAGGTCACGCTGCGCAGGCTGGCCAGCCGCCTGGACCAGGCGTGCGCGGGCGCCGTGTGGGGTGCCGACCTCGCCGACGCCCTGGCCGAGGCCGGATGCAGCCAGGCCGTCCGCGGCCTGTACGCCACCGCGAACGGGGCGTACGTCGCGCAGTACACCCTGTTCAACCTCGCGGACGTCGCGGCGGCCGAGTCGCTGGCGAAGTCGCTGGCGTCGCTCTATCGGGGCGCCTGGGTGCAGCCGCTGGAGTCGCCGCGGGCGAAGTTCGGCGTCTACAGCGAGGGAAACGCCTATGTCCTGGGGCACTACCTCGGGGTGGCCTGGATCGGCCGGGCCGACGGCGCGGAACCGGGGGAGAAGGACGACTTCATCATGCTCGGGCTGGCCGTACGGGAGGCCGAGAAGGCGGTCTTCCGCCGCGTGGTCAAGGTCGCCGGGGTGCCGTCGGACCCCGCGCAACCACCGGGCCCGGCCGACACCGCCCAGCCCTCCGAGGAGCCTCCCTCCGATCCCGGCGCCTCTCCCGCGGTGTCCGCGCCCGGCGCGAGCACGTCCGCACAGCCGTCCGTTTCCACCCAGCCGTAGACCCGGCGCCGCAGACCTGGCGCATGGACCCGGCGGCATGGACACGGTGGCATGGAGACGGCGGCATGGACACGGCGGCATGGACACGGTGGCATGGACACGGTGGCATGGACCCGGCCCGGCAGTGACAGCCTCGCCGTCGACGGCGGTCGTTCCGCCGTCGTGCCTGCCGCCCTGCGGACGGGTGCGCGAGACGGACGTCCGCCCGACATGCGGGGGAGCCGGGTGCCGTCGGTTCCGAGGGGCCGGTCCTCGTCACACCGTGGCGAGAGCCCGCGCCCTCATCTGGGCGAGGCGGTGGAGGGGGAGCTCCAGCGGGGTGGCGTCGAGGGCCCACGGCGCGGCCTCCTCGACGGCGGCCCTGGCCTGCCGCTTGGTGAGCCCGGCGGTCTCGGTCAGTGCCTCGCGCCAGGCGTTGACGACCTTCCCGTGCGCGCTGTCCATCATTCTGCGCACCACCCGGTCCGGGCCGCTGTCCGGGGGCGCGAGCCGTACGGCGTCGAGGACGTGGCCCTCGGCGGCCAGGCGGTAGACGGGAGCCAGCAGCGCGGCCAGCGCGGGCAGGTCCGCCACCGTGTCCACCACAGGGCCCGCGGTGAGCACGCGCACGTGCCGGGCCCGCGTCGCGAGCAGCAGGCGGGGCAACGCCGCCTCCAGCCCGGCCGGCACGGCGACCGCCACCCGCTCGGGGTCGGCGGCGTACGGCTTGGCCAGCAGGGTGGCGAGCCGGGTGCGCGGCACCTGCGGCAGCAGGCCGCGCGGCCAGTCGCCGGCGAGCAGGTCCGGCCCGAACGCGGTCACGGCCGCCTCGTCCGGCGGCGCCGCGGGGGCGGACTCGACGGCCTGGGGGCCCTGCGTGTAGATGGCCGTGGCGAGGCGGTCGAGCCGGGCGGCGATCGCGGGCCACGTCTTCGTGGTGGGACGCAGCACGTACAGGTCCGCCGCGCTGCCGATCGCCTCCGCCCCGTGATACCGGTTGAAGTGCGGAAATATCGCCTCGTTCAGCAGGTTGAGGTCGAAGAGGGCTTTCTGCACCTTCAGCGCGAGCATCGGAGTGCGCTCGGAGGCGCCGTACGCCACGAGGATCCGTCCCTGGTCGCGGTCGCGCAGGCCCTCGGCGGCGCGGGCGGCGAACAGCCCGATCCCCTCGGGCGTGTACGGCGGGTCGGTGATCGCGAGGTCGGCCCAGCCGCGCAGCGACGACGGCAGGCCGAGACGCAGGTCGGCCCAGCGGGTGCGCACCCCCAGGTCCTGGGCGTCGATGTACTCCAGGATGCGGTCGTCGATGTCGGCCACGGCGACCTCGACCTCCGGATGGACCATCCGCACGGCCAGCGAGGTCAGGTCGTGGTCGCCGACGCACAGCAGGCGGGCGCCGGGCAGCCAGAACCGCCGCCCCAGCAGGAGGGCGCGGCGCAGCACGGTCTCGGCGGTCGCGGAGACGTGGTCGAGCGCGTGCCGCCCCCGGGGGGCCTCGGCGATCAGCGTCTCCAGGCGTTCGAGCGTCTCGGCGTGCGCCGCGACCATTTCGGCGACCGGATTCCCCAGACCGGAAATATCCGTATCAATTCGGACGTTGTAGCGGTTGACCTGATCACTGGGAATACGGACGCGGTCGCCGCTGTGCTCAAGGGGGAGCACCCGCAGCAGCGACTCGATCGTCCGCCGCGACGTCGCGGTCTCCCTGACCAGGTCGGGCAGGGTCCACCAGCGGCCGCCTGACAGGAGCGCCAGCGCTCCGCGCAGGCGCAGGCCGTCCACGCCGGCGTCTGCCAGCAGTTCGTCGATCGCCTCATGACCACCCATGCGCAAACCATATCCACGGCGCTGACCTGTGAAGGTTCGCGAAGCGGACCTGAGGGGCACTATTCCGGCAGCGTGTTGTAATCTCTAAGGACCACAACCGCAGCAGGGCCAGCGTCGTCCCTCTGTTCCACGCAGACGTTGACGACGGGAGTGACTACATGCCTGCTGCCCGCCTTGGCCTTCCCGGAGGTCTCCCCGAGCCCCAGGGACTCTACGACCCCGGATTCGAGCACGACGCCTGTGGCGTAGCCATGGTGGCCGATGTCGCCGGCCGCCGCAGCTACGACATCGTCGCCAAGGCACTGACCGCGCTCCGCAACCTCGACCACCGGGGTGCCAGCGGCAGCGAGCCGGACACCGGCGACGGTGCGGGCATCCTCACCCAGATCCCCGACGCGTTCTTCCGCGCGGTAGTGGACTTCCCGCTGCCGCCAGAAGGCGCGTACGCCGCGGGCGCCGCGTTCCTGCCGCTGGACGAGCAGGCGAGGCGGACCGCGATCGGCCTCATCGAGCAGATCGCCGCAGAGGAGGGCGTCACCATCCTCGGCTGGCGCGACCTGCCGGTGGACCGCGACCTGCCCGGCGCCACCGCTCGGGCGGTCATGCCGCACTTCGCGCAGCTGTTCGTGACCTCGCCCGGCGGCGAGACCGGCGTCGACCTCGACCGGATCGTGTTCGCCTTCCGCAAGCGGGCCGAGCACGAGGCGGACGTGTACTTCTCCTCGCTGTCCTCGCGGACCATCGTCTACAAGGGCATGCTGACCTCGCTGCAGGTCGAGCCGTTCTTCGCCGACCTGTCCGACGAGCGCTACGTCAGCGCCATCGCGCTGGTCCACTCGCGCTTCTCCACCAACACCTTCCCCTCCTGGCCGCTGGCCCACCCGTACCGGTACGTCGCGCACAACGGCGAGATCAACACCGTGCGCGGCAACCGCAACTGGATGCGCGCCCGCGAGGCGATGCTCGCCACCGGCCTGATCCCGGGCGACCTGCGGCGGCTGTTCCCGATCTGCGACCCTGACGGCTCCGACACCGCCTCGTTCGACGAGACGCTGGAGCTGCTGCACCTCGGCGGCCGGTCGCTGCCGCACGCCGTGCTGATGATGATCCCGGAGGCGTGGGAGAACCACACCGAGATGGACCCGGCCCGCCGGGCCTTCTACGAGTTCCACTCCACCCTCATGGAGGCCTGGGACGGCCCCGCGTCCATCACCTTCTCCGACGGCACCCTGGTCGGCGCGGTCCTCGACCGCAACGGCCTGCGCCCGGGCCGGTTCTGGGTCACCGACGACGGCCTGGTCGTGCTCGCCTCCGAGGCGGGCGTGCTGTCCGACATCCCGCAGGAGAAGGTCGTCCGCAAGGGCCGCCTGCAGCCGGGCCGCATGTTCCTGGTGGACACCGCGCGTGGCCGGATCATCGAGGACGACGAGATCAAGGCCGAGCTCGCCGCCGCCGAGCCGTACGGCGAGTGGCTGCACGCGGGCCTGGTCCGCTTCGAGGAGCTGCCCGAGCGCGAGCACGAGCACCCCACCCACGAGGCGCTGGTCAAGCGGCAGCAGACCTTCGGCTACACCCAGGAGGAGCTGCGGGTCATCCTCACGCCGATGGCCAGGAACGGCGCCGAGCCCATCGGCTCGATGGGCACCGACAGCCCGGTGGCGGTGCTGAGCGAGAAGCCGAGGCTGCTGTTCGACTACTTCAGCCAGCTGTTCGCGCAGGTCACCAACCCGCCGCTGGATGCCATCCGCGAGGAGCTCGTCACCTCGCTGCAGTCGACGATCGGCCCCGAGGGCAACCTGCTCGACCCCGGCCCGGCCTCGTGCCGCCGGCTCGTGCTGCCCTACCCGGTGATCGACAACGACGAGCTCGCGAAGATCGTCCACATCAACGACGAGGGCGCGCTGCCCGGCTTCCAGCCGTACGTCGTGTCCGGCCTGTTCGACGCGGCCGGCGGCGGCGAGGCGCTGGTGCGGCGGCTGGAGGAGATCCGTCAGGAGGTCTCCCGGGCCATCGAGGACGGCGCGCGGATCATCGTGCTGTCCGACCGCGGGTCCTCCCGCGAGAAGGCGCCGATCCCGTCGCTGCTGCTCACCGGCGCGGTGCACCACCACCTCATCCGGGAGAAGTCCCGCACCCGGGTCGGGCTCGTGATCGAGACCGGCGAGGCGCGCGAGTGCCACCACATGGCCCTGCTCATCGGCTACGGCGCGAGCGCGATCAACCCCTACCTCGCCCTGGAGACGGTCGAGGATCTGATCGCCAGCGGTCAGCTCGACCTCGACCCGCGCAAGGCCGTGCGCAACCTGATCAAGGCGTACGGCAAGGGCGTGCTGAAGGTCATGTCCAAGATGGGGGTGTCCACGGTCGCCTCCTACACCGGCGCGCAGATCTTCGAGGCCCTCGGCCTCGGCGCCGAGGTCATCGACCAGTGCTTCACCGGCACGACCTCCCGCCTGGGCGGCGTCGGCTTCGACGTGCTCGCCAAGGAGGCGCTGGAGCGGCACGCGCGGGCCTACCCCCGCGCGGAGAACCCGCACCGGCGGCTGGAGGTCGGCGGCGAGTACCAGTGGCGCCGCGAGGGCGAGCCGCACCTGTTCAACCCGACCACCGTCTTCAAGCTGCAGCACTCCACCCGCACCCGGCGGTACGAGATCTTCAAGGAGTACACGTCCCTGGTGGACGGGCAGTCCGAGAAGCTCATGACGCTGCGCGGCCTGTTCAGGCTGCGTCCCGGCGGCGCGCCCGTGCCGATCGACGAGGTCGAGCCGGTCGAGTCGATCGTCAAGCGGTTCTCCACCGGCGCCATGTCGTACGGCTCCATCTCGATGGAGGCGCACGAGACGCTGGCCATCGCGATGAACCGGCTCGGCGCCAAGTCGAACACCGGCGAGGGCGGCGAGGACCCCGAGCGGCTGCACGACCCCGAGCGGCGCAGCGCGATCAAGCAGGTGGCCTCCGGCCGCTTCGGCGTGACCAGCGAGTATCTCGTCAACGCCGACGACCTGCAGATCAAGATGGCGCAGGGCGCCAAGCCCGGCGAGGGCGGCCAGCTGCCCGGCCACAAGGTCTACCCGTGGATCGCCAAGACCCGGCACTCCACGCCCGGCGTCGGCCTGATCTCGCCGCCGCCGCACCACGACATCTACTCGATCGAGGACCTGGCCCAGCTCATCCACGACCTGAAGAACTCCAACCCGCGCGCCCGCGTCCACGTGAAGCTGGTCGCCGAGGTCGGGGTCGGGACCGTGGCGGCGGGCGTCAGCAAGGCCCACGCCGACGTCGTGCTGATCTCCGGCCACGACGGCGGCACCGGCGCCTCCCCGCTGACCTCGATCAAGCACGCCGGCGCCCCCTGGGAGCTCGGCCTGGCCGAGACCCAGCAGACGCTGCTGCTCAACGGCCTGCGCGACCGCATCGTCGTCCAGGCGGACGGCCAGCTCAAGACGGGCCGCGACGTGATCATCGCGGCGCTGCTCGGCGCCGAGGAGTACGGCTTCGCCACCGCTCCGCTGGTCGTCTCCGGCTGCGTCATGATGCGGGTCTGCCACCTCGACACCTGCCCGGTGGGCGTGGCCACCCAGAACCCCGAGCTGCGCAAGCGGTTCACCGGCAAGCCCGAGTTCGTGGTGAACTTCTTCGAATTCATCGCCCAGGAGGTGCGCGAGTACCTCGCCGAGCTCGGCTACCGCTCGCTGGACGAGGTCATCGGGCGGGCCGACCTGCTCGACACCACCCAGGCGGTCGAGCACTGGAAGGCCTCCGGCCTCGACCTGTCGCCGATCCTGCACCAGCCGGAGCTGCCCGAGGGCACCCCGCGCCGCAAGGTCGTCGAGCAGGACCACGGGCTCGACAAGGCGCTGGACAACACGCTGATCCAGCTCGCCGAGGGCGCGCTGAACTTCGGCGACCCGGTCACGCTGGAGCTGCCCATCCGCAACGTCAACCGCACGGTCGGCACGATGCTCGGCCACGAGGTGACCAAGCTGTACGGCGGGGCCGGTCTGCCGGACAACACGATCGACGTATCGTTCACCGGCTCGGCGGGCAACTCGTTCGGCGCGTTCGTGCCGCGCGGCGTCACGCTGCGGCTGACCGGCGACGCCAACGACTACCTCGGCAAGGGCCTGTCGGGCGGCCGCATCGTCGTCCGCCCGCACCCCGACGCGCCGTTCGAGGCCGAGACGCAGGTCATCTCCGGCAACGTCGGCCTGTACGGCGCGACGTCCGGCGAGGTCTTCGTCCGCGGCATCGTGGGCGAGCGGTTCTGCGTGCGCAACTCCGGCGCGACCGCCGTCGTGGAGGGCGTGGGCGACCACGGCTGCGAGTACATGACCGGCGGCCGGGCCGTCGTCCTCGGGCCGACCGGCCGCAACTTCGCCGCCGGCATGTCGGGCGGCGTCGCGTACGTGCTCGACCTGCGGCCCGAGCGGGTCAACCGCGAGATGGTCGAGCTGGAGGCGCTGGACGACGACGACGCCGAGTTCCTGCGGGAGATCGTCGAGAAGCACTTCGCGGAGACCGGGTCCACGGTGGCCAAGGCGCTGCTCGCCGACTGGGACGCCGCGCTCGGCCGGTTCGGCAAGGTCATGCCGACCGACTACAAGCGGGTCCTTCAGGCGAGGGCCGCCGCCGAGGCCGAGGGCCGCGACATCGACGAGGCGGTCATGGCCGCCGCCCACGGGTGACGCCGATGCGAATCACCGCGACCGTTTCCACGACCGCTTCCACGCAGGGATAGAGGGGGGTAACACCGTTGGCTGACCCGAAGGGGTTCCTGACACACGGGCGCGAGCTGCCGGCGCGCCGCCCGGTCGACGTTCGCATCCGCGACTGGCGCGAGGTCTACGAGGACTTCCCCCGGCCCGCGCTCACCAAGCAGGCGGCCCGCTGCATGGACTGCGGCATCCCGTTCTGCCACAACGGCTGCCCGCTCGGGAACCTCATCCCCGAGTGGAACGACCTCGTCTACCGCGACGACTGGCGCGAGGCGAGCGAGCGGCTGCACGCGACCAACAACTTCCCGGAGTTCACCGGCCGCCTGTGCCCGGCGCCGTGCGAGTCGGCGTGCGTCCTCGGCATCAACTCCGACCCGGTCGCGATCAAGCGGGTCGAGGTCGAGATCATCGACCGCGCCTTCGCCGAGGGCTGGGTCGCGCCGCAGCCGCCCGCCGCGAAGACCGGTAAGCGGGTCGCGGTCGTGGGCTCGGGCCCGGCCGGCCTCGCCGCCGCGCAGCAGCTCACCCGTGCCGGGCACGACGTGGTCGTGTTCGAGCGGGCCGACCGGATCGGTGGGCTGCTCCGCTACGGCATCCCCGAGTTCAAGATGGAGAAGCGGCACGTCGACCGCCGCATCGCCCAGATGGAGGCCGAGGGCACCGAGTTCCGCACCGGCGTCGACGTCGGCGTGGACGTCACGGTGGCCCGGCTCCGCGAGGAGTTCGACGCCGTCGTGCTGGCGGGCGGCGCCACGGCCTGGCGCGACCTGCCGGTGCCCGGCCGCGAGCTCAAGGGCGTCTACCAGGCGATGGAGTACCTCCCGCCGGCCAACAAGGCCCAGGAGGGCGACTACGCCGAGTCGCCGATCTCGGCGAAGGGCAAGCACGTCGTCGTGATCGGCGGCGGCGACACCGGCGCCGACTGCATCGGCACGGCGATCCGGCAGGGCGCTCTTTCGGTCACCCAGCTGGAGATCATGCCGAGGCCGCCGGCGACTCGTCCGGGCAGCCAGCCGTGGCCGACGTACCCCATGCTGTTCAAGATGGAGAGCGCGCACGAGGAACTGGAGGCCGGGGCGGGCGACCGCGTGTACGCGGTGTCCACCACCGAGTTCGCCGGCGACGACGAGGGCAACGTGCGGGCGCTGCGCCTGGTCGAGGTCGAGGGCCCGGCGTCGGGGTTCAGGCCGATCCCCGGCACCGAGCGGGAGATCCCGGCCGAGCTGGTGACGCTCGCCATGGGCTTCCTCGGCCCCGAGAAGGGCCCGCTGCTGAACGACCTCGCGGCGCTGTCCGCCGACCCGGAGTCGTTCTTCGACGCCCGGGGCAACGTGGCCAGGAACGCGTCGTACGAGACGTCGGTCGAGGGCGTGTTCGCGGCCGGTGACATGGGCCGGGGCCAGTCGCTGATCGTGTGGGCGATCGCCGAGGGCCGGTCGGCGGCGGCGGCGGTGGACCGCTACCTGAGCGGGCGGACGGTCCTGCCCGTTGCCATCCCGCCGACGGCGCGGCCTCTGGTCTGAGAAGTGACCCGGCGGCCGTGGTCCCAGGGGACCGGACCACGGCCGTCGGCGTTGAGGGGATAAAACGGGCATATTCTCATTTCGGTGGCCGGGTTGCGAGCGCACACGGCTACCGGGAGGATGCTGTGCCCGGATCGAGGGGCCCCGGCACCAGGGGCCCGCAACCGAGGAGGATCGTTGTACGCACGGGGGCGGCTCGCCGGGGCCATCATGTCCATCACGCTGCTCGGCGGGCTGGGGGCCGCGGGCCTGCCGGGGGCGGCGACCGCGTCCGAGCCCGCGCGGAACTACCTGGTCTTCTACAAGGACGGCGGCCGGGCCGCCGCGCAGCGGGCGGCGGAGGCGGCCGGAGGAACGGTCCAGGGGCGGGACGACAAGCTCGGCTACCTCGTCGTGCGCGCGTCCGCTCCCGAGAAGATCGGCGCCGACGCCTCCGTGGTCGGCGTCACGCTCGACCGGCCCATCGGCAAGACCACTGACGCAGCCGTCACCTCCGGCGCCGTCTCTGCCGGCACGCGGGGCACGGAGCACCTCCGGCGGGCGCCCGGTGGCGACCCTCTCTCGGACCGCCAGTGGGACATGAAGATGATCGGCGCCACCCCCACCGGGTCGTACGCCAAGGCCCGGGGCAGCCACAAGGTGCTGGTAGGCATCATCGACACCGGCGTCGACGGTAAGCACCCCGACATCGCGCCGAACTTCAACCGGGCGCTGAGCCGCAACTTCGTGATCGACGAGCCCGTCGACGAGAACGGCAAGAAGCTCGACGGGCCCTGCGAGCACAAGGGCTGCAAGGACCCGGCCGACGTCGACGACGACGGCCACGGCACCCACGTCGCGAGCACGATCGGCTCGCCGATCAACGGCCTCGGCGTCAGCGGGGTCGCCCCCGACGTGTCGCTGGTCAACCTGCGCGCCGGCACCGACTCGGGCTTCTTCTTCCTCAAGCCCACCATGGACGCCCTGGAGTACGCCGCCGACGTCGGCGTCGACGTGGTCAACATGAGCTTCTTCGTCGACCCCTGGGCGTTCAACTGCGCGAACAACCCGAGCGACACGCCGAAGGAGCGCCTGGAGCAGCGCGGGATCCTGGAGGGGATGCGCCGCGCGGTCAAGTACGCCCGCGCGCACGGCGTCACACTCGTCACCGCGATCGGAAACGAGGGCCTCGACCTCGGCAAGGTGAAGACCGACACCTCCAGCCCGGACTTCCCCAAGGGCGCCGAGAAGAAGCGGTCCGTCGACAACACCTGCCTGAACGTCCCGGCCGAGCTCGACGGCGTCATCTCGGTGTCCTCCGTCGGCCCCAGCGGGCGCAAGGCGCCGTACTCCGACTACGGCGTCGAGCAGGCCGACATCGCCGCGCCGGGCGGCGACGTCTTCGACACCGGAACCGGGCTCAAGGGCGCGAGCCGCGAGATCCTGGCCGCCGCCCCAGAGAACGTCCTGCGCGCCACGGGCCTCATCGACGCCGAGGGCAAGCCGAAGACGTCCTCGGTGATCCGCGACTGCCACGACGGGAAGTGCGCCTACTACCAGTACCTGGAGGGCACCTCCATGGCCGCGCCGCACGTCACCGGGGTGGCGGCGTTGATCATCGGCCGGTTCGGCACGCCGGGCAAGGGCGGGCTCCGGATGGACCCCGCGCAGGTGGAGCGCCTGCTGTACGCGACGGCGACCCCGAAGGGCTGCCCCGCGCCCCGGAACTACCGGTACGGCACGGGCGAGACCCAGGCCTGCGAGGGCCCCGCGGCGAAGAACGGCTTCTTCGGCCACGGCATGGTCGACGCCGCCCGGGCCGCCACCGTCTCGCCCTGACGTTCGCCCACACCTGAGTACGCGCCTGAGTAGCCCGCCGGATGCCCGGCGGGCCGCGGCGGCCTACCCTCCTTCGCGGAGGAGGGCAGACCATGATCTATCGGCTCGTCTGGCAGACCACGATGGTGGCGCATTTCCTCGTCATCGCCTACATCGCGCTGGGCGGCTTCCTCGCCTGGTGGCGGCCCCGGCTGATCTGGCCGCACCTCGCGCTGTGCGCCTGGGGGCTGGTGCAGCTCGCAGGGCTCGTGGAGTGCCCGCTGACCGCGCTGGAGAACTGGGGGCGGGCCAGGGCGGGGGAGCGCGGCCTGCTGCCCGGCGGCTTCATCGACACCTACATCGAGGGCGCGGTCTACCCGGAGGCGTACGTCTGGCACGTGCGGCTGGCCGTGGTCGCCGTCGTGCTCGTCTCCTGGGCCGGTCTCGTGATCGGGATCCGCCGGCGCCGCGGACGTCCCGCGCGTACGACAGGGACGTCCGCCGCGCCGGAGCAGCGGGCGTCGCGATGAGGTGGCTTGTCGCCGCCGTCCACAACGGATCTCCAGCCGCGTGACATCTCCGCGGCGGCCCGTCGCCGGCCTGGACGTGCGCCACCACCGTGGCCGGTGCACCGGAGGGATCTTCGCCGGGTGGCAGCGCGCCCGGCGACACCGAAACGCCCGTCGCCGGCGCGGCCGATTCGGTACCCTGGCCTCCGCACGTGGCCAGGGTGAACAGCGCCGTTATTACCCCCCAAGTCCGGGTACATCCCAAGGCTGCCAAGGCCAGGGCACGCGGGTGATCGCGTGAAGTGTCTGAACATTTGGCGACGGCTGTGTGCGCCGTCACTGCAAGTGGTCTGTACCAATTAGGGTAGTGCTGTGAGTCGTCGAGCAAAGATCGTCTGTACCCTCGGGCCCGCCACCTCCTCGCCGGAGCGTCTACGCGAGCTCATCAAGGCGGGCATGAACGTCGCCCGCTTCAACCTCTCGCACGGCAGCCACGAGCTGCACAAGGAGGTGTTCGACCGGGTCAGGGCCGCCGCCGACGAGCTGGGCTGCGCCGTCGGCGTCCTCGCCGACCTGCAGGGCCCCAAGATCCGCGTCGGACGCTTCGCCTCCGGTCCCGTACGGCTCGGCTACGGCGACGTCTTCACCATCACGACCGAGGACGTCCCCGGCGACCGGGACATCGTCTCCACGACGTACGAGGGCCTGCCGGGCGACGTCAAGCCCGGCGACACGATCCTCGTGGACGACGGCCGCCTGAACCTCGAGGTGACCGCGGTCGAGGGGCCGCGCGTCGTCACCCGCGTGGTCATCGGCGGCATGATCTCGGACAACAAGGGCCTCAACCTCCCCGGCGTCGCCGTCAGCGCCCCGGCGCTCACGGAGAAGGACGAGCAGGACCTGCGCTGGGCCCTGCGCACCGGCTTCGACATGATCGCCCTGTCGTTCGTCCGGTCGCCGGACGACGCCGCGCTCGTCCACGCGATCATGGAGGAGGAGGGCGTCAGGCTCCCGCTCCTCGCCAAGATCGAGAAGCCGCAGGCCGTCGACCGCCTCGAGGAGATCGTGGACGCCTTCGACGGCGTGATGGTCGCCCGCGGCGACCTCGGCGTCGAGCTTCCGCTGGAGCAGGTGCCGATCGTCCAGCGCCGCATCATCGAGCTGTGCCGCGAGAAGGCCCACCCGGTCATCGTGGCCACCCAGATGCTCGACTCGATGATGAGCGCCCCCCGGCCCACGCGGGCCGAGGCGTCCGACGTCGCGTACGCGGTGATGGACGGCGCGGACGCGGTGATGCTGTCCGGCGAGACCTCGGTCGGCAACTACCCGATCGAGTCGGTCTCCACGATGGCCCGCATCGCGATCGCCGCGGAGGGCACCACACTGCAGGCCACCCACACGCTGGAGCGCCTGCCCGAGACGACCGGCGGCGCCATCGCCCGCGCCGCGGCCGAGGTCGGCGCGATCGTCAAGGCCAAGGCCCTGGTGGCGTTCACGATGTCCGGCGAGACCGCCCGGCGGCTGGCCCGCTACCGCTCGCCCATCCCGCTGCTGGCCTTCACCTCCAACCCGCTGGTGCGCGGCCAGCTCGCCCTCACGTGGGGCGTGGAGACGTTCGAGGTGCCGTTCGTGCACCACACCGACGACATGGTCCGCCAGGTGGAGGCCTCGCTGCTGTCACTCGGCGTCTGCGAGAAGGGCGACAAGGTCGTCGTCGTCGCCGGCTCCCCGCCCGGCAACCACGGCTCCACCAACTCGCTGCGCGTCCACACCATCGGCTCGGCGGTCGCCCACCCGTCGACCTGACCCCGGCGGCCGGGTTCCTCAGGGCCACGCGGCCTGGGGCACCCGGCGGCGGGAGAAAACCGCTTGAAGGCGCGGCGCCCTTCGACGGAGCATGGCAGGAGCGAGTCGACCTTTCCTGTCAGACGCCGGAGGAGCGCTGCGCCCGTTGATGGACTCCCCTCAGGCACCGGACTCCCCTCAGGCGCCGGACTCCCCTCAGGCGGCTGGGCCCGACGCGAGGGACGACACTGTCCGCCGGTCGTCGTGGCGGTCGCTGTGGCGGTTGCGGTCCTACCTGCGCCCGTACGTGCCCAGCCTGGTGGTGTCCTGGGTCGCGGCGCTGTTCGGGATCGCCGCGGGCACGGTGATCCCGCTCGTCGGCAAGGAGGTCATCGACGGGCCGGTGGCCCACGGGGACCTCGGCGGGCTGGTCCCGCTCGGGCTGCTCGCCCTCGGTCTCGGCGTCGCCGAGGCGGTGCTCACGTTCGTCCGCCGGTGGTCGCAGGCCGGGCCGGTCCTCGGCCTGGAGACCGCCATCCGCGACGACCTCTACCGGCACCTCCAGCGGCTGCCGATGAGCTTCCACGACCGGTGGCAGTCGGGCCAGCTGCTGTCCCGGGCGACGACGGACCTGTCGACGATCCGCCGGTTCCTCGGCTTCGGCGTGCTGTTCCTGATCATGAACATCCTGCAGCTCACCGCGGTCACCGTGGTGCTCCTGCGGATGTACTGGCCGCTCGGCCTGCTCGTCGCCGTCTCCGCCGTCCCGGTCGTGGCCCTGTCGCTGCGGTTCGAGCGGCGCTACATCGTCATCTCCCGGCAGGTGCAGGACCAGCAGGGCGACCTCGCCACGCTGGTCGAGGAGTCGGCCGTGGGAATCCGCACGGTCAAGGCGTTCGGGCGGCGCGAGCACGTCTTCGCGAACTTCGCCGCCGCCGCGCGCGAGATCCGCCGCACCTCGCTGGCGAAGGTGCGGCTGGCCTCCCGGTTCTTCACCTTCCTCGAAGTCGTGCCGAACGTCACGCTCGCCCTGGTCCTGCTGCTCGGCGCGATCGCGGTCGGCGCCGGCGCGCTGACGCTCGGCACCCTGGTCGCCTTCACCACGCTGGTCCTCCAGCTCGTCTGGCCGGTCGCGTCGCTCGGTTACATCCTCGCGATGGGCCAGGAGGCGATGACCTCGGCCGACCGGGTGGTCGAGGTGCTCGACACGGCGCCCGCGATCAGCGGCGGCCCGGCCGCCATCGAGCGCCCACGCGGCCACGTGCGCTTCGAGGGCGCCGGGTTCCGCTTCCCGGGCGCCGATCGCCCCGTGCTGCGCGAGGTGTGGCTGGAGGTGCGGCCGGGGGAGACCGTCGCCCTCGTGGGGGCCACCGGGTCGGGCAAGACGACGCTGACCGCGCTCGTGCCCCGCCTGCTCGACGTCACCGCCGGCCGCGTCACGATCGACGGGCACGACGTGCGGGACCTGTCGCTGGCCTCGCTGCGCTCGGTGGTCGCCACCGCGTTCGAGGAGCCGACGCTGTTCTCGATGAGCGTCCGCGAGAACGTGACGCTCGGCCACGGGCACGCCACCGAGGAGGAGATCAGGCAGGCCCTGGAGATCGCGCAGGCGACGTTCGCCTACGACCTGCCGTGGGGGCTCGACACCCGCATCGGGGAGCAGGGCATGTCGCTGTCGGGCGGTCAGCGGCAGCGGCTCGCGCTGGCCAGGGCGGTCCTCGGCAGGCCGCGGGTGCTCGTCCTCGACGACACCCTGTCGGCGCTCGACGTGGAGACCGAGGCGCTGGTCGAGGAGGCGCTGCGGCGCGTGCTCGCCGAGGCCACCGGCATCGTCGTGGCGCACCGCGCCTCGACCGTGCTGCTCGCCGACCGGGTGGCGCTGCTGCGCGACGGCACCGTCACCCACGTCGGCCGCCACGGCGACCTGCTGTCGGCCGTGCCCGAGTATCGCGAACTGCTCGCCCAGGACGCCGACCTCGACCCCGAAGGCTCGATGCGATGACCCAAGGGACCGCTGACGGCGGGGGAGACACCGAGCGAGCCGGAGGGGCGCGCCGCCGGTCTGGACTGAGGAGCGAGTGGGGAGCGAGGAACGAGCGACTCCGAGCGACGAGGGAAGACGGCGGAAGTGAGCGCCCCGATGGCGAAGCGGGAGACACCGAGCGAGCCGGAGGCGACGCGGGAGACACAGCGTGGCGCGGGGTCGCCGCCGAGGACCGGGACGAGATCTCCGAGCGTGTCTCCCTGCTGCTGCGCACCCGCTCGCGCCGCCTGCTCCGCGACCTGCTGCGCCCGCACCGCCGGGCGATCGCCGTGCTCACGGCGGTCATCGTGGTGTCCAACGCCGCCGGACTGGCCCTGCCGTACCTGGTCAAGGCGGGCATCGACGACGGGATCCCGCCCATGCTTCGCGGGCAGGGCGCGGGCACGCTGCTCGCGATCGTCGGCGCGGTGCTGGCCGCCGCGCTCACCCAGGCGCTCACCCGGCAGGCGTTCCTGCAGATGTCGGGCCGGATCGGCCAGGACATCCTGCTGGAGTTGCGCCGCCGGGTCTTCGACCACTTCCAGCGCCTGTCGCTGTCGTTCCACGAGAAGTACACCTCCGGGCGGGTCATCTCCCGGCTGACCTCCGACGTGGACGCCATCGCGGAACTGCTCGACTCCGGTTTCGACGGCCTGGTCACGGCGGTGCTCACCCTGTGCGGCACCGCGGTCATGCTGCTCGTGCTCGACGTGCGCCTCGGCCTGGTGGCGCTGCTGCCGCTGCCGGTCCTGCTGCTGTTCACCCGGTGGTTCCGCCGCCAGTCGAGCGTCGCCTACCGCCGTACGCGGGAGGCGGTCGCGCTGGTCATCGTCCACTTCGTGGAGTCGATGACCGGGATCCGCGCGGTGCAGGCGTTCCGCAGGGAGCCGCGCAACCAGGAGATCTTCGAGCGGCTCAACGCGGACTACCGCGCCGCCAACACGCGGGGGGCGCGCCTGGTCGCCGTGTTCATGCCCGGCATCAAGCTGATCGGCAACGTCACCGTGGCCGCCGTCCTGCTGTACGGCGGCCTGCTCGCGCTGCGCGGCACGGTGACGGTCGGCGTGCTCGCGGCGTTCCTGCTCTACCTGCGCCAGTTCTACGAGCCGATGCAGGAGATCTCCCAGTTCTACAACGCCCTGCAGTCGGCGGGGGCGGCGCTGGAGAAGCTGTCGGGCGTGCTGGAGGAGCGGCCCTCGGTGGCCGAGCCCCGCCGCCCGGCGCCGCTGCCGCGCGCCGCCGGGGCGTTGCGCTTCGAGGCCGTGCGGTTCGCCTACGCCGACGGCCCGCCGGTGCTGCCGCTGCTCGACCTGGAGATTCCCGCCGGGCAGACCGTGGCGGTCGTCGGCACCACGGGCGCGGGCAAGACCACGCTGGCCAAGCTCATCGCCCGGTTCCACGATCCGGTCGCCGGGCGGGTGCTGCTCGACGGCGTGGACCTGCGCGACCTGGACGAACACACCCTGCGCCGACACGTGGTGATGGTCACCCAGGAGAACTACTTGTTCAGCGGGACGATCGCGGAAAACGTGCGGTTCGGGCGGCCCGGCGCGCCGGATTCGGAGATCGTGCGGGCCGCCGAGGCCATCGGCGCCCACACGTTCGTCTCCGCGCTCCCCGACGGGTACGAGACGCAGGCCGGCAAGCGCGGCGGCCGCATGTCGGCGGGGCAGCGGCAGCTCGTCGCGTTCGCGCGGGCGTTCCTCGCCGACCCCGCCGTGCTGATCCTGGACGAGGCCACGTCCAGCCTCGACGTGCCCAGCGAGCGCCTCGTGCAGCGGGCGCTGCGGACGATCCTCGCCGACCGGACCGCGCTGATCATCGCCCACCGCCTGTCCACCGTGGAGATCGCCGACCGGGTGCTCGTCATGGAGCACGGCCGGATCGTGGAGGACGGCCCGCCGGACCGCCTGATCGCCGGCTCCGGCCGCTTCGCCCGCCTCCACCGCGCCTGGCTCGACAGCCTCGCCTGACCCTGCCGCGGCGGCGACAGCCGCGACCCGCACCGCGCGGCCGTGCCCTGACCAGGGCGGACGTGGCGGACACCCTCCTGGGCATCGCCCCGGAGGGGCCACCTGAGCGGTGTGGCGGTCAGCGTCCACGGTCGCTGAGCCGACTGCGCGATCACGCCGGGGGAAGGAGCAGGCGTTCCATGGCGGGGCGCAGGGGCGGGCCGATCTCCACGGGGCGGCGGGTGTGCCGGTCCACGAAGACGTGGGTGAAGTCGCCTTCGGCGACCAGCGTGTCCCCGGCGAACAGGCCGAGTTCGTAACGGACGCTGGAACGGCCGAGGTGCCCGATCCGCAGGCCCACGCTGATCACCTGCGGGAAGGACACCGAGGCCCGGTAGGAGCAGCGCGACTCCACGCACAGCCCGATCGCCGGACCCTCGTGGATGTCCAGCCCGGCCTCCTCGATCAGCCAGGTGTTGATCACGGTGTCCATCAGCGAGTAGTGCACGACGTTGTTGACGTGCCCGTAGACGTCGTTGTCCTTCCAGCGGGTGGCTACGTCCCGCCAGTGCGGATACGCTGTCCGGTCGTTCACAGGTCCGTTCACAGGCCCGTTCACAAGCCGAGGTCCCGGCCGACGATCTCGCGCATGATCTCGTTGGACCCCGCCCAGATCCGGGTCACCCGGGCGTCCATCCAGGCTCGTGCCACGCGGTACTCCCTCATGTAGCCGTAGCCGCCGTACAGCTGCACGCAGGCGTCGATCACCTGGTTCTGCACCTCGGCGGTCCACATCTTGGCCTTGGCCGCGTCGACCGCCGTCAGCTCCCCGTCGGTGTGGGCGGCCACACACTGGTCGACGTACGCCCGGGTCACCTCCACCTTCGTCACCAGGTCGGCGAGGATGAACTTGTTGTGCTGGAAGCTGCCGATCGCCTGGCCGAACGCCTTGCGCTCCTTCACGTACGACAGGGTCTCGGCGAGCACGGCGGCGGCGTGGGAGATGTTGGTGACGGCGCTGCCGAGCCGTTCCTGGGGGAGGCGCTCCATCATGGCGACGAACCCGCGGTCCACCTCGCCGATCACGTTGCCGGGCGGCACCCGCACGCCCTCGAAGAACAGCTCGGCCGTGTCGGCCTCCGGCTGGCCGACCTTGTCCAGCTTGCGGCCGCGGTGGAAGCCGGGCATGCCCTCCTCGACCGCGAACAGCGTGATGCCCTTGGCCCGCTTCTCCGGGCTGGTCCTGGCCGCCACCACGACGAGGTCGGCCTGACAGCCGTTGGTGATGAACGTCTTGGCGCCGTCGATGATCCAGTCCGAGCCGTCCCTGACGGCGGTGGTGCGCAGCGCCGCCAGGTCCGACCCGCCGCTCGGCTCGGTCATGCCGATCGCGGTGATCATCTCTCCCGAGCAGAACGGCGGCAGCCAGCGCTTCTTCTGCTCGTCCGTCGTCAGCTCCACCAGGTAGGGCGCGACCACGTCGAAGTGGATGCTGAAACTGGACGCCAGAGCCATGCCCACCCCGGCCAGTTCCTCGGTGAGCACGGCGTTGAAGCGGTAGTCGTCCGCAGCCGCGCCGTCGTACTCCTCGGGGACCTCCAGGCCGAGGAATCCCTGCCGGCCGGCCTCCCGCCACACCTCGCGGTCGATCAGCCGGCGTTCGATGAACTCCTCGGCCCTCGGGGCGACCGAGCGGATCACGAACTGCCGCACGGAGTCGCGGAAGGCCTCGTGGTCCTCGCCGTAGATGGTGCGTCGCATCGATTCTCCAGACGATTGTTCGGTATGGAGGATACTAGCGAGTAACCTCCCCGGCGGGGACACGGCTCTCGTGCGTCAGCCCACGGGCACCGGGTAGTCCTTCGCCAGCTCGGAGACCTCCGCCTCCCTGAGGACCACCGAGCCGCCCGGCGCGGCCTTGTCGGGCTTGAGCACGTACGACGACCGGGAGGCGGGCTTGTCGAAGAACGTGAAGTTCATCGGCGTGCCGAAGTCGCCGCCGAAGTTCGACTGCGAGCGGTGCGCGTTCAGGACGCCCTCCCGGGTGAGGTCCTTGGCCTCGCACGCCTTCTTCATCGCCTCGTCCACGATCATCGCCGCGCTCCAGCCGGTGGGCACGCCGCTGTCGAGGGTCTCGCCGGGATACTTCGCCTGGTAGTCGGCCACCAGCTTCCGCATCGCCGGGTTCTGCGCGCTGACCGGCGTCCCCGCCGACACGTAGGAGAAGTCCTTCAACAGGGCCGGCCCGGCCGGGGTCGCGAGAAGCTGCGGAGAGTAGGCCGAGTTGCTGCCGACGAACGGCACGTCCATGCCCTTGGCCAGGGACACGCCGACCAGCGAGGCCGTCTGCCGGGGCCCCACCGACACGAGCACGGCCTTCACCCCGGCCGCCTTGAACGCCGCCACCTGCGCGCTCATGTCCTGGTCGGTCGCCTTGATCTTCTGCTCGACGATCCGCAGGCCGAGCTTGCCCGCGGCGTACTTCGAGCCGTTGAGCGAGCTCTCGCCGTAGTCGCCCTCGAAGTACAGGTGCCCGATCTTGTCGCCGGACTTGATCCCCTTCTCCTTCGTGAGGAACTCGACGGCGTTGATCATGTCGACGTCGTACGTCGTGCCGGTCACCTGGATGGCCCGGCTGCCGAGCAGGGTGGTCGCCCACGCCATTGGGATCGTGAGCAGCTTGTCGCCGTCGATGCGCTGCTTCAGCGCCGTGATCATCGGGGAACCGATGAACTGCACGATCGCCGCCGACTTGGGCGCGACCTCGGTGTAGGCCGCCACCGCCTTCTGCGTGTCGTAGCCGTGGTCGCGCACGACCAGCTCGTACTTCCGGCCGCAGACCCCGCCGCCGGCGTTGACCTGGTCGAAGTACAGCTGCTGCGCCTGCGTCTGGCTCTTGCCGAACGACGCGTACGGACCGGTCAGGTCGGTGAGCGCGCTCACGGTGATCGTGGTGGCCGTGACGCCGGGGCCGGTCCTGACCCCGTCGCCGCCGGCCGCCGCCCCGGCGTCTGCGCCACCGCCCGTGGCCTTCCCGCTGCCGCACGACGTGGCGGCAAGGGACAGCAGGGCTAACGCCGCGATGCCGGCGCGGGTGCCGATTTTGCCCATCTGAGCTCCTTGAGTCGAACGCGGCCGAGCCGCGTGGCGAGCCCGACCAGACCGCCGGGCAGGAACAGCACCACCGCGACGACGGCGGCGCCGTAGAGGATCCGCGCGGCCTCGGCGGGGGAGACCCCGCCGGAACCCGGCTCGGCCACCAGCGGCAGGGCGTCGCTGTAGCGGGTGAGCAACTGGGGGAGCAGGGAGACGAACGCGGCCCCGGCGACCGCCCCGGCGACCGATCCCAGGCCGCCGATCACGATCATCGCGAGGTAGTCGAGCGACAGCAGCATGCCGAAGTAGTCCGGCACGACCTGCTGGAAGACCAGGGCGACCAGCACCCCGGCGAGCCCGCCGTACATGGACGACAGGACGAACACGCCCGCGCGGTACCGGGCGACCGGGACGCCCATGACCCCGGCGGCGATCTCGTGATCCCTGATCGTGTTCATCGCCAGCCCGGGACGGCCGCGCAGCACGCCCCGGGCGAACACCGCCGCGCCCGCGAGCAGCGCGATCCCGAGGAACCACAGCCGTTCGAGCGAACCGAACGGCACGTTCAGCACCACCAGCTCCGGGGTGTCGGCGAAGACGAAACCGAACAGCTCCATCGGCGGCACCGGCCGTCCGTTGAAGCCGCCGGTCACCGGCTCGGCGTTGAACAGGATGTGCTGGCCGACGAAGATCAGTGCGAGGGTGGCGATGCCCAGGTACGCGCCCCTGAGGCGGCCCGCGATCGGGCTGAACAGGCCGCCGGACACCCCCGCGACGGCCACCGCCGCCACGGCCGCGAGCGGCGTCGGCAACCCCAGGTCGGACGACAGGTAGACGTAGGAGTACGCCCCGACCGCGAGGAAGAAGGCATGCCCAAGGGACAGCTGCCCGGTCGCCCCGGTCAGCAGGTTGATCCCGATCGCGCCGATCGCCGCCGACATCGCGAACAGCCCCGCCTGCAGCCAGAACCCCTCCAGGTAGAAGGGCACCGCGACGGCCCCCGCGAGCACCGCGAGCCACAGCACGGCCCGGAGGGGCCGGGACGTGCCGCGCGCGGGCGTGGGCGCGCTGGGTGTGCTGGGGGTGGGTGTGCCGGGCGCGGGCGGCCCTGCTGTGGGCGTGCCGGGCGTGGGCGTCGCGGCTGCGGGCGTGGGTTCAGACACGGGCCGGCTCCTTCGTGCCGAACAGCCCGGAGGGCCGGAGCAGCAGGATCACGATCATCACGAGGAACGGCGCCGCGTCGCCGATGCCGCGGCCCAGGAAGGCGAGCTGGCTCTGGTAGCCGCTCATCAGCGTCTCGGTGACGCCCACGATCAGCCCTCCGGCCAGCGCGCCCGTGGTCGAGTCGAGCCCGCCGAGGATGGCGGCGGGGAACGCCTTCATCGCCGCCGCGGCCGTGCCTCTGTCCAGGCCCGGCGTCGGGAAGACGCACAGGAACATCGCGGCGACCGCGGCCAGCGCCCCGGCGACGGCCCACGCGCTGAGGGAGACCCGGCCGAGCCGCACGCCCATCAGCGCGGCGGTCTCCGCGTCCTCGGCCGTGGCGCGCATCGCCACGCCCCAGCCGGTGAACTTGAACGCGAGCAGGAACGCCACGATCAGCGCGGCGGCGACCGCGAGGGCGACGACGCGGGTCTCGGCGACCGTGATCGGGCCCAGCCGCAGCACCCGGTCGCCCCAGGGGTCGCCCAGGGCGAGCACCTCGGCGCCGATCCGGCGGGTGAGCTCGGTCGTGAGCAGGATGTCCACGCCGATCGTGACGATGGCCAGCACGCCGCGCGAGCCGACGTGCGCCCGGCGCAGGATCAGGAACTCCACCAGCGCGCCGACCAGCGCCGCCGCCGCGATCCCGGCCGCGAGCGCCGCCCAGAAGCCGATCAGCGGGTGCAGCCGGGCGATCACGTAGCCGCCGGCCAGCAGCAGCGACGCGTGGGTGAAGTTGACCACCTCGGTCGCCTTGAAGATCACCACGAAACCGAGCGCGATCAGCGCGTACACGGCCCCGACCGAGATCCCGTTGACGAGCAGCTCCAGGAAGACGGCCATCACGCCTCCCCGTCCGCGCCGGAGCGGCCGTCCTCGCCGAAGTCACCGAGATAGGCGCGGATCACCTCGGGGTCGCGCTGGACCTCCTCGGGCGGCCCGCCCGCGATCCGCCTGCCGAAGTCGAGCACGGTCACCGCGTCGGCGATCCGCATGACCATGCCCATGTCGTGCTCGACCAGCAGGATCGAGATGCCGAGGCTCTCGCGCACCGACTGGATGAGCGCGGCCATCTCCCGCCGCTCGCCGCCGTTCATCCCCGCGACCGGCTCGTCCAGCAGGAGCAGCCGCGGCTCCATGCACAGCGCCCGGGCCAGCTCCACCCGCTTCTGCACGCCGTACGGCAGCAGCCCCACCGGGATGGGCAACGTGTCGCCGACGCCGGCGAACTCCGCGATCTCCGCCACGCGCGCGCCGTGCCGTACGGCCTCGCGCCTGGCCGAGGGCAGCCGCAGGCCGGCCGAGACGAAGCCGGCACGGGTCAGGCGGTGCCGGCCGAGCATGAGGTTGTCGCGGACCGTCAGGTGCGGGGACAGGGCGATGTTCTGGAACGTCCGCGCCACGCCCAGCGCCGCCACCCGGTGCGGGCGCAGCGAGGTCAGCTCGACGCCGCCGAAGCGCACGCTGCCGGAGGTGGCGCGGTAGACGCCCGACAGCACGTTGAAGCAGGTGGACTTGCCGGCGCCGTTCGGGCCGATCAGCGCGTGCACGCTGCCGGGGGCCACGGTGAAGCTGACCGCGTCGAGTGCGGTGAGCCCCGCGAAGCGGACCGTCACTTCGCCGACCACGAGTTCCGCCGGGCCGTCGCCGCCGGCCGTACCGACCGGTTGGTTTCCCTTGGGCGTGCGGAGGCGCCTCATCGGGTGCGTGCGCGGCTCGCCGCGGCGGTGGGTCATGCCGTCCATCTCGCCAGCCTGGTCCTCTCGTGCTTCTCCTGGGACTCGGTACCGACCGGTCGGTCTGTCTCGGGCGCGCCGACGCCGAGGTAGCGGCGGCGCACCTCGTCGCTGGCCGCGAGCTCCGCCGCCGGACCCGACAGCACCACCTCGCCCACCTCCAGCACGTACGCCCGCTCGGCCAGCGCGAGCGCCATCGCCGCGTTCTGCTCCACCAGCAGCACCGACGTGCCCTGGGCGTTGATCTGCCGCACGGTGTCGGCGATCCGGGCCGCCATCAGCGGCGCGAGCCCGAGAGTGGGCTCGTCCAGCAGCAGCAGCGAGGGCCCGGCCATGAGCGCCCGGCCGATCGCCAGCATCTGCTGCTCGCCGCCCGACAGCAGGCCCGCCCGCTGGCGCGCCCGCTCGGCCAGCACCGGGAAGAGCTCAAGCACCCGCTCGCGGGCCGCCGCCGCGCGCCTGCCCGGCACGCCCAGCGCTCCGGCGCGCAGGTTCTCGGCCACCGTCATCCGCGCGAACACGCGCCGCCCCTCCGGCACCTGGACCACGCCGCGCCGTACGACGGCCGCCGCCGGCACGCCGTCGAGGCGAGATCCGCCGAAGGCGACCGTCCCCGAGGTGATCGCGCCCCGGTGGAACCGCAGCGTCCCCGACACGGCACGCAGCAGCGTCGTCTTGCCCGCGCCGTTCGCGCCGAGCACTGCCGCCACCGCGCCCCGGGGGACGGCCAGGTGGACGCCCCGCAGGGTGCGCACAGGGCCGTACCGCACCTCCAGGCCCCTGATCTCGAGACCCCCGATCTCTGTGCCTCCGATCCCTGTGCCTCCGATCCCTGTGCCTCCGATCCCCGGGCCTCCGATCCCCGGGCCTCCGATTTCTTGGCCCGCCCCACCGGACATCCGCGCCTCCTGTGACTTCGATGAAGGCACACCCAACCCACCATGGTCGAGGGCCGTCCAGCACCCGCAGGCAAGTCGGGACCCCAGCCCATGCCCCTCGGCGGTGCCCTGTGCTCCAGCACAATCCCGCATCACGAAACGAAAACCGAACCTTGTTCCGGACGCTGCCGGCTGGCACATTCGGGGCATGAGGTCCAGGACGGACTCCGAGGTCCGGGAACTGCTGCGGACCTCCGCCGCAGGCCTGCTGGAACGGCTCCCCGAGCTCGCCGACGAGCTGGTGAAGCGCGGCAGGGAAAGCGACGAGGCCTACCGTATGACGGTCCCCTACGAGGACCACTGGAAGAGCACCCACGAGGGGCTGCGGGTCGGCATCACCGCGATCCTGCAGCCCCGGCACGAGCGGCGCGACGTCGCGTACGCCCAGACGGTCGGGCGCAGGCGGGCCGAGTTCGGGCTCCCGCTGGACTCGCTCATGCGCAGCTACCGCCTGGCCGCGCAGGTCACCTGGAACGGCGTCATCGACATCATCGGCGACCAGGGGCAGGAGCGGCTGCCCGCCCTGCTGCGCAGCGCCACCCACGTGTGGCACGCCATCGACCGCCAGGCCGTGGCGGCGGCCGACGCCTACCGCCGCCGGGAGAACGAGCTGCTCGGCCGGACCAACCAGCGCGTCAACGCCATGCTCGACGCCCTCCTGGAAGGCCGCGCCGACCCGGCCGTGGCGGGCGTGGCCGCCGACGCCCTCGGCCTGCCGGAGCACGGCCGCTATGCGGTCGTCGCAACCCGGTTGCCCGCCCAGCCCGACCGCGTGCACCGGCCCGACGAGATCGGCGGGCTGCGCTTCCTGTGGCGCATGCGCCCGGACCTGGAGATGGCGGTGGTGTACCTCGACGACCGGGAGCTGGACGACCTGGTGGTCGCGATCACCCCGGTCGTCTGCGCGAGCGCCGGCGTCAGCCCGGTGGTGGACAGCCTCGCCGACCTCGGTACGGCCCGCCGCCTGGCGGAGGTGGCCATGCGCACCTGCTCGGGAACGGGGCCGGAGATCGCGCGGCTCGACCGGCGGCTGCCCGCCGCCCTGGTGGTCTGCCAGCCGGAGCTGGCCGGGCACCTCGCGGGTGGCGTCCTCGGCCCGATCATCACCTCACCCGACGGCGGCGTGCTGCTCGCGACGCTGGAGGCGTGGCTGCGCTGCGAGGGGTCCGCGGCCCGGGCGGCGGCCGAGCTCTACTGCCATCGCAACACCGTCTTCAACCGGGTCCGCCGCATCGAGCAGCTCACCGGCAGGTCGCTGGCCCGCCCCCTGGACCTCGTCGAGCTCTCCCTCGCCCTCGACGCCGTCCGTCTCCTCCCCGGCACCTGATTTCCCGCATCCAGAATGACAGGACTGTGACAACGCGTATCACCTGCCCACTGTGGCTCTCTTGGCGTTCATCGACGAAAGCATGCGGCGCAGGAGCGGTGACGCTTACGTCTACGCCTTGGCGGGCCGTACTGCTGGAGGAGCATGTCCGCGCGGACCTGCGAGAGCGGTTGCCGGGTCTCAGGGCCGGCAGCTGCTCTGGCTTGCCGACGTACTCGTGGGCAGCGTCGTGTGGTGGCTCGGCGGCGAGGGCGAGAGCTTCGGCATCATCGGGCCGAGGATCGAGTTCCTGTAACCGCTCCTCGCGGCGTCTGGCTCTGAAACGCGGCGTCTGGCTCTGAAACCGCGAAGGCCGGGCGCCCGATTCCATCGGGAGGTCCCGGCCTCACTTCCGCGACCCCAGCGGGGCCCGGCGGTCACAGTACGTCACCGCTAACCGCTTAGGCGCAACCATGGCGCACCGGAGTGGCCTACGGATCTCATCGCCGTGGTTGCCGTCGGTTTCTGTGTGACAACAATTCGTGTAAGTGCCCCGAGTGGGATTCGAACCCACACTGAATGGATTTTGAGGCCATCGACTCTGCCGATTGGTCTATCGGGGCTATTTCCGGATTTGTCCGGTTTTGGCAATGGATGCCACGTAGCCGTCGATCTTGCTTGGAGATCGCTTAGGACATCCCCTGCCGTGGTCCTAATGTAGCGGACGTCGGTAACCTCTTGTGCGTGAGTACGCAGCGGCGAGTGGTGATCGCGGAAGACGAGGCCCTGATCCGCCTCGACCTGAAGGAGATGCTCGAAGAGGACGGCTACGCCGTGGTCGGCGAGGCCGGGGACGGTGAGACGGCGGTCAAGCTCGCCATGGAGCTCCGTCCGGACCTGGTGATCCTGGATGTGAAGATGCCCGTGCTCGACGGGATCTCCGCGGCCGAGCGCATCGTCTCCGAACGCATCGCGCCGTGCCTCATCCTCACCGCGTTCTCGCAGCGCGACCTGGTCGAGCGGGCCAGGGACGCGGGCGCTATGGCCTACCTGGTGAAGCCGTTCACCAAGGGCGACCTGGTTCCGGCCATCGAGATGGCGGTCAGCCGGCACGAGGAGATCGCCGCGCTGGAGAAGGAGGTCTCAACGCTGTCGGAGCGGCTGGAGACCAGGAAGCTCGTGGAGCGCGCGAAGGGCCTGCTCATGGCCCAGCACGGGTGGACGGAGCCGCAGGCCTTCCGGTGGATCCAGAAGGCGTCCATGGACCGGCGCATGAGCATGCGCCAGGTGGCGCAGATCGTGGTGACCGAGGCGGCGCCCGAGAGCCCGCAGGGGTGATCGCCGGCCAGGGCGGAAAGACATCCTAGAGCAATAGTCTGTGCCGTTGACCAGGGCTGAAGAGGTCATTGCCGTTTCCGTTACCGGTCGCTCACTGAGCGAAGAGGCCGGACATAACAAAGTCATAACCGTGATGGCCTCTGTACCGACCTGTGACTTCCCGTGGTTGTACTACCGGTCACGACCCCTCGGCTGACCGCTGGATGGGGCGGGTGCGTATCCGATCCCCAAGCGGGGATCCAGCGAAAGGAAGGCAACCTTGCGATCCAGGATCGCTCGCCTTGGTGGCATTGTCGCTGCCGGTACAGCGCTGACCCTCGGCCTCGCGGCGTGTGGAGGCGGCTCCGACGACACCGCGTCGTCCGCTGGACAGAGCGGTGGCGGGAGCGCCACCACTCTCAAGATCGGTTTCATGGGTGACCTGACCGGTGAGAACTCCGCGCTCATGATCCCGCCGTCGCAGGGCGCTCAGCTCGCGATCGACGAGTTCAACGCGAAGTCGACAGGCGTCAAGGTCGAGTTGGTGAAGTACGACAGCCAGGGCAACCCCGACCAGGCTGTCCCGCTGGCCCAGAAGGCCGTCACCGAAGACAAGATCGTGGCTCTGGTGGGTCCGGGCTTCTCGGGTGAGTCGCGGAACGTGGGCCCCATTCTGGAGCAGGGCAAGGTTCCGAGCGTCACGGCCTCGGCGACCAACCCGGCCCTGGCCGAGAACGGCTGGAAGTTCTGGCACCGTGTCGTCGCCAACGACTCCATCCAGGGCCCCGCCATCGCCGACTTCCTGGTGAAGGCCAAGTCGCCGAAGAACGCGTTCGTCATCGACGACGCGCAGGAGTACGGCGTCGGCCTCGCCGACGCGGTGGCCAAGGAGTTCGAGGCCAAGGGCGTCAAGGTCCAGCGTGACAAGATCGACCCGAACGGCTCGGACTACTCCTCCACGGTCACCAAGGTGAAGGCCGCCAACCCGGAGGTCATCTTCTACGGCGGCTACTACGCCCAGCTCGGCCGCCTGCTCAAGCAGCTGCGTGACGGCGGCGTGACCGCGGTCGTCTCCTCCGGCGACGGCTCGGTGGACGCCAAGCTCGTCGAGGCCGCCGGCAAGCCGGCCGCCGAGGGCGCCGTGCTCGGCTGCCCCTGCCTCATCCCCTACGGCTCCGACGTTCCCGAGCTGAAGGCCTTCAGCGACAACTACAAGGCGAAGTTCAGCACCGACCCGCTGATCTACGCGACCGAGGGCTACGACGCCACGACGGCCATCCTGAAGGCGATCGAGGCCGGCAACACCACGTCGGAGAAGATCAACGACTTCCTCGCGACGGTCGACTTCAAGGGCGTCTCCAAGCAGATCAAGTTCGGCCCCAACGGTGACATCGCCGCGAACATCATTCACATCTACCAGGTGAAGGATGGCAATCTGAGCTGGCTGGGCGACAGCACGCAGGCGCAGCTCGGCTGACGTGCCCGGTTCGATCTGAGAACGCTGGGGAGCGGGAGCACACCGCTGCTTCCGCTCCTTACTGCCCGGCGACCACAGTCGCCCCGGTTCGAAAGCGACCACCGTGCTCAACGACTTCCTCAACCAGGTCGGGCCCTCCACCGTGGGCGGTCTGGCCAGCGGCGCCATCTACGCGTTGATCGCCCTCGGTTACACGATGGTGTACGGCGTGCTGCGCCTCATCAACTTCGCCCACTCCGAGATCTTCATGATCGGCTCCTTCGCGGCGTTGTTCGTGATCCTGCAGATAGGGGTCACCGGACCGCTCACGGGGCTGGCGCTGGTCGGCACGCTGCTTCTGCTGATGTTGGTGGCCATGGCCGCCTCCGGCGGCGCGGCCGTCGTGCTCGAGCGGGTGGCCTACCGGCCGCTGCGCAGGCACGGCGCCTCCCGGCTCGCCGCGCTCATCTCAGCCATCGGCGCCTCGATCTTCCTCCAGGAGTTCTTCGCCCTCGTGGTCATCCCCGAGGTGTTCGACCGTCCGTCCCAGGGACGCCTCCAGGTCCCGGTGCCGCGGCTCCTGGAGCGTGACTCGCTCTTCACGATCGGGAACACGGAGATCAGGAACGATCACGTCATCATCATCGTCTCGGCCGTGGTCATGATGATCCTGCTCGACGTCTTCGTGAACCGGACCCGGATCGGGCGCGGCATCCGGGCGACGTCCCAGGACCCGGAGACCGCCACGCTCATGGGCGTGAACATCGACAAGATCATCCGTACCACGTTCCTGGTCGGCGGTGCGATGGCCGGCGTCGCCGCGCTGCTGTACGCCATGGAGTTCGAGAACCTCCGCTACAACGTGGGCTTCCTGCTCGGCGTCAAGGCGTTCACCGCCGCGGTGCTCGGTGGCATCGGAAACCTGCGCGGCGCCCTCCTCGGCGGGCTCGCCCTCGGTCTCATCGAGAACTGGGGCGCGATCTTCTTCGGCTCGGAATGGAAGGACGTCATCGCCTTCTCCGTCCTCGTCCTCGTCCTCCTGTTCCGTCCCACCGGCATCCTCGGTGAATCCCTCCAGCGAGCGCGCGCATGAACGCAAACTCCAACATTCACAGTGGGAACCCGTTCACGGCGTTCCGGCGAACGGTCGGCGGCTTCAGCGACGCGGTACGCGACTGGTGGGCGGGGGCGCCGGGTTGGGCGCGCTGGACCGTCTACGGCCTGCTGATCCTCTTGGCGATCATCGCCCCGAGCGACTTCATCGGGTCGTTCATGTCTCCGCACTCGCACTGGCCGTCGCTGCTGTTCAGCCCGATCGGCACCTTCGTGCTGCTGGCAGTGGGCCTGAACGTGGTGGTCGGCCAGGCCGGCCTGCTGGACCTCGGCTTCGTCGCCTTCTACGCCATCGGCGCCTACACCATGGCCATCTTCGGCACCAAGTACGGCTGGAACTTCTGGGGCGTCCTGGTAGTCGGGATCTTCATGACGGCGATCTCGGGCATCGTCCTCGGCTCGCCCACGCTGCGGCTGCGCGGAGACTATCTGGCGATCGTCACGCTGGGCTTCGGGGAGATCGTCCGGATCACCGCACAGAACACCGACTACATCGGCGGGGCGCGCGGGATCACCAACATCCCTCACCCGCCGTCGCTCTTCGGCGTGGAGTTCGCGCTCGATCCGCTGCCGTACTACTACCTGCTGCTGGCGGCGATCGTACTCGTCGTGATCTTCGCCAAGCGCCTTGAGCGAAGCCGGGTCGGCCGCGCCTGGGAGGCCATCCGGGAGGACGAGGACGCGGCCGAGCTGATGGGCGTGCCCACCTTCAAGTTCAAGCTGCTGGCGTTCTTCGTCGGCGCGATGATCGGCGGTCTGACGGGTGTCATCTGGGCCAGCAAGGTCATCGCCATCCAGCCGCCGAACTTCCCGTTCATCCTGTCCGCCACCATCCTGGCGGCCGTGGTGCTCGGCGGCTCCGGCAACCTCCCCGGCGTCATCATCGGGGCCTTCCTGGTCGCCTGGCTCCCCGAGCGGTTCCGCGGCTTCGCCGACTATCGCATCCTCATCTTCGGCGCGGCGCTCGTGCTGATGATGGCGCTGCGTCCGGAGGGGCTGCTGCCCGCGCGCCGGCGCCGTTCCGTGGCCGGCAACAGCAGCGAGCCGGACGGCACGCAATCGGGCGGCACGCGGTCATCCGGCACCGGATCGGATGGCATGGCAGAGGAGGTGGCCAAGTGAGCGAGCCAGATGAGGCGCAGCTGCTCGAACTCCGCGCCGTGACCATGCGCTTCGGCGGCGTGCAGGCTCTCGGCGGGGTCGATCTCACGATCAGGCAGGGGGAGATCTTCGCGCTGATCGGCCCGAACGGCGCGGGCAAGACCACGGTCTTCAACGTGATCACCGGTGTCTACCGGCCGACCTCAGGCGAGGTGCGCTTCGACGGCGAGAAGATCAGCGGCCTGAAGCGGTTCAGGGTCACCAAGCGCGGCATCGCCCGTACGTTCCAGAACATCCGGCTGTTCCACAGCATGTCGGCTCTGGAGAACGTCCTGGTGGGCTTCGACGCGCACAACCGCACCGGCGCGGTCGGCGCCGCGCTCGGCCTGCCGTGGCACCGGCACGCCGAGCGGCAGGGCCGGGAGCGCGCGATGGAGTTGCTGGAGTTCGCCGGCATCGCACATCGGGCCGACGAGACGGCCAAGAACCTGCCGTACGGCGACCAGCGCAGGCTGGAGATCGTCCGGGCCCTGGCGACCGACCCCAAGCTCCTGCTGCTCGACGAGCCGGCCGCCGGCATGAACCCGGCGGAGAAGATCGAGCTGCAGGGGCTGATCAAGAGCATCCGGGACCTGGGCCGTACGATTCTGCTGATCGAGCACGACATGGCCCTGGTCATGGGCATCAGCGACCGCATCGCCGTACTGGACTTCGGGCAGAAGATCGCAGAAGGTCTCCCGGCTGAGGTGCAGAGCGACCCGAGGGTCATCGAGGCGTATTTGGGAGCACCCGCGAATGCTTCTTGAGATCAAGGACATCCACGTCCACTACGGCAAGATCGAGGCACTCAAGGGCGTCTCGCTCGACGTCGGCGAGGGAGAGATCGTCACCCTCATCGGGGCGAACGGGGCGGGCAAGACCACCACGCTCAAGACGATCTCGGGTCTGCGCCCGCTGTCGTCGGGGAGCATCGTCTTCGACGGCAAGGACATCAGCAAGCTGCCCGGCCACAAGCGGGTGCTGGTCGGCATCGGCCAGTCCCCGGAGGGCCGGGGCGTCTTCCCCGGCATGTCGGTCATGGAGAACCTGCTCATGGGCGCCTACGCCCGGTCCGGCGACTTCTCGAAGGACCTTGAGGAGGTCTTCGAGCTGTTCCCGCGGCTGGCCGAGCGCAAGAACCAGGCGGGCGGCACCATGTCCGGCGGCGAGCAGCAGATGGTGGCCATCGGCAGAGCGCTGATGAGCAAGCCCAAGGTGCTCCTGCTGGACGAGCCGTCAATGGGCCTGGCGCCCATGCTCGTGGCCCAGATCTTCTCGATCATCCAGGAGATCAACCGCCGGGGTACGACGGTCCTGCTCGTCGAGCAGAACGCGCAGCAGGCCCTCCAGATCGCGCACCGGGCGTACGTCCTGGAGACCGGCAAGGTCGTCAAGACCGCTCCGGCGGCCGACCTGCTCGACGACCCGCAGGTCCGGGAGGCGTACCTGGGCGGCGCGCTGGGACAGCACTGAGCCGGAGTGTGAACGGCGCACGGTGAAGGAGGGGCCGGCCGGGGAGAGTTCCCCGTCCGGCCCCTCCATGCGGTGGACGCGTGCGGTCAGCCGACGGGGAACTCGACGCCCTTGGTCGGGGTGACCGAGCCGAACGGGGGTTCCCCGTACAGCCGGAGTTTCGTGATGCGCGCGTCCTTCGGCACGTCGAACCACAGGTCGAACTCCATGCGGACGAAGCTGCCCACCATGATCTCGTCGGGCTGCCGTTTGATCTCCTGAGCGGAGTTGTCGACGTGGAACTCGCGCCCGTCCGACGCGACCAGGACCTGGCGCTTGGCCTCGAACTTGGCGTTGCTCCGATCCGTGTTCTGCACGACGATCCTGGCGCGGGCGAAGCGTCCCTTGGCCTGCCACTCCGCGTGGCTCCCGAGCAGGCTCGGCATGCCGTCGCGGAAGCCGATGAGCCAGAACCGGGTCAGGCCGTCCACGGCGAGAGAGGGACGGATCACGGTCTCGCCGGGGCGTGCCGTCTCCGCGGGCAGGATGTAGGTGGGGGTGGCCGACGGGCTCGCCGTGCCTCCCGATGACAGCGGGCCGCCTGAGCAGGATGAGCAGACCGGTACGAGGACGATGGCGGCCGTGGCGCACCATCTCCGACGCCGCGAGGGGGGCATCCGATCATGGTAGCCGCCTGGCCGCCCTCCGGAAAGACGCTGGGGTGGCGCGGGAGGGAGGCCATGGTGAGCCCGTGTGGACCTTTGGGTCCGTACACAGCTTCCCCGGCTCCGCACGTTGTCTACTCGGTCCCCACGGGCTCTGGGGGCACCACGGTAGCGACCTGAGGGGCAGGTGTGCAAAGAAAGTCGCAAGGCCGTTCTGTTACGGAATCATTGAGTTGTATGCCCGCTTTCGCCGGAGCGACGCGGGGGATCACTCGGCGTCGCGGAGCATGCAGGTCAGGCGTGCGGTGCACACCCGCCGCCCGAGGTCGTCGGTGATCTCGATCTCGTACGTCGCGAGGGTGCGGCCGCCGTGCACCCGCGTCGCGACCGCCGTGACATGGCCGGACGTGGCCGAGCGGTGGTGGGTGGCGCTGATCTCGATGCCGACGGCGATCCTGCCCGCGCCGGCGTGCAGGGCGGCGCCGGTCGAGCCGAGCGTCTCGGCCAGCACGCAGGAGGCGCCGCCGTGCAGCAGGCCGAACGGCTGGGTGTTGCCCTCGACGGGCATGCGCCCGACCACCCGCTCGGCGCTCGCCTCAAGGATCTCGATGCCCATCCGCCGATGCAGGTGGTCCCCGGCCGCGTTCATCGACGACATCAACTCCTCGGGATTCGTCAAGGTCAAGGGGACGCCTCCTGTGGGAAGACCATCGGTTTTCTGTCGTACAGGGAGACTAGGCTGCGGGTGTGCCGAAGAGTGAAGCGACCCCCACCCGTCCGTGTCTGCTGCTTCTGGATGGGCATTCTCTTGCTTATCGCGCGTTCTACGCGTTGAAGGACGCGAACCTCATGACCACCGACGGCCAGCACACCGAGGCGGTGTACGGCTTCACCTCGATGCTGGCCAACATCCTGCGCGACGAGCAGCCGAGCCACATCGCGGTGTGCTTCGACCGGAGCGAGCCGACCTTCAGGCACGAGGCGTACGACGGTTACAAGGCCAACAGGACGGAGACCCCCGAGGACTTCCGCGGCCAGATGCAGCTCATCTTCGAGCTGCTCGACGCGCTGCGGATCCCCCACCTGTCGGTGCCCGGCTTCGAGGCGGACGACCTGATCGCGACGCTGGCGACGCGGGCCTCCGGCGAGGACATGAGCGTGCTCATCGTGACCGGCGACCGCGACGCGCTCCAGCTCGTGGACGACAAGGTCACGGTGCTGATGACCAGGCGGGGCATCAGCGACATGACGCGCTTCACCCCCGAGGCCGTTATGGAGAAGTACGGCCTCACCCCGGCGCAGTACCCGGACTTCGCGGCCCTGCGCGGCGACCCGAGCGACAACCTGCCGAGCATCCCGAGTGTGGGGGAGAAGACCGCCACCAAGTGGATCTCCGAGTACGGCTCGCTGGACGAGCTGGTCCGGCGGGCCGACGAGGTGAAGGGCAAGGTCGGCGACAAGCTCCGCGAGCACCTCGGCCAGGTGATCCACAACCGGATGCTGACCGAGCTGAAGCGCGACGCCCCGGTCGACGCCGAGGTGTCCGCGTTGACCATGGGCGTGTGGGACCGTGAGGAGGTCAACAAGCTCCTCGACGCGCTGCAGATCCGCGGTGAGCTGCGCGAGCGCCTGTTCAAGACCCTCGGCACCACGGAACCCGAGGCGGGCGAGGGCTTCGAGCTCGAGGTGACCGTGCTGGAGCCGGGCCAGGTGGCAGACTGGCTGGCCGCCCTCCCCGAGGACCGCGCCGGGCTGGCCTTCCAGGGCGCGTACGGCAGCGGCACCGGGCGGCTGGAGGGCCTGGCGATCGCCTCGCCGGGCGGCGCCGCCTACCTCGACCCCACGCGCCTCACCGAGGAGGACGAGGCGGCGCTGGGCGCCTGGCTGGCCGACGACGACAGGCCGAAGGCCGTGCACGACGCCAAGGGGCCGCTGCTGGCGCTGTGGGCCCACGGGCACGACCTGCGCGGCCTCACCTGCGACACGGCGCTCGCCGCGTATCTGGCGATGCCGGGGCAGCGCTCGTTCCCGCTCGACGACCTGGTCCTGCGCTACCTCCACCGCGAGCTACGGGCGGAGTCCGCGCCCGGCGGGCAGACCTCCCTGTTCGAGGACGCCGACGAGGGCGCGGCCCGGGATCTGGCGCTTCGGGCCCAGGCCGTGCGCGACCTGGCCGACGCGCTGGAGGCCCACCTGTCCAAGCGCGGCGGCACCCGGCTCGTGACCGAGGTCGAGCTCCCGCTGGTGCGGGTGCTGGCCGAGATGGAGCGGGCCGGCATCGCCGCCGACCGGCAGTACTTCGCGGCGCTGGAGGCCGAGTTCGGCGCGGCCGTCAAGCAGGCGGTCGAGGCCGCCCACCAGGCGGTGGGGGAGCAGTTCAACCTCGGCTCGCCCAAGCAGCTGCAGGAGATCCTGTTCGGCAAGCTCGGCCTGCCCAAGACCAAGAAGATCAAGACGGGCTACACGACCGACGCCGACGCGCTCGCCTGGCTGGCCCAGCAGACCGACAACGAGCTGCCGGTGATCCTGCTGCGCCACCGCGACCAGACCAAGCTGCGCACCACGGTCGAGGGACTGATCAAGGAGATCACCGACGACGGGCGGATCCACACCACCTTCAACCAGATCGTGGCGGCCACCGGGCGGCTGTCGAGCGAGAAGCCGAACCTGCAGAACATCCCCATCCGCACGGTCGAGGGCCGGCGCATCCGCAAGGGCTTCGTGGTGGGGGAGGGCTACGACACGCTGCTGACGGCCGACTACAGCCAGATCGAGCTGCGGATCATGGCGCACCTGTCCCGCGACGAGTCGCTGATCGCGGCCTTCGAGTCGGGCCACGACTTCCACCAGGCCACGGCGTCCCGCGTCTTCGACCTGCCCCCCGAGCAGGTGGACGCGGACCTGCGCGCCCGGATCAAGGCCATGAACTACGGCCTGGCCTACGGCCTGTCCGACTTCGGCCTGTCGGGGCAGCTCAACATCCCCGTCGCGGAGGCCAGGGCGCTCAAGGAGGAGTACTTCGAGGAGTTCGGCGGCGTCCGCGACTACCTGGAGTCGATCGTCGCCCAGGCCCGCAAGGACGGCTACACCGAGACCATCCTCGGCCGCCGCCGCTACCTGCCCGACCTGACCAGCGACAACCGGCAGCGCCGGGAGATGGCCGAGCGGATGGCGCTCAACGCGCCCATCCAGGGCTCGGCCGCCGACATCATCAAGGTCGCCATGCTGAACGTGCAGAAGGCGATCGAGGGCATGCGCTCCCGCATGCTGCTCCAGGTCCACGACGAGCTGGTGTTCGAGGTCGCGCCGGGCGAGCTGGAGGAGCTGACCGAGGTCGTGCGCACGCAGATGTGCCGGGCCTATGACCTGAGCGTGCCGCTGGAGGTCAGCGTGGGCGTCGGGACCACCTGGGAGGACGCCGGTCACTGAGCCCTTGCCTGGTCAAGGGGTCAGGGCTGGCCGGTCGGGCGGGTGTGCCTGTGGTCCCGCCCGGCCATGGCCAGGCCCGCCTGCTCGACCTCCAGCAGGCTCGCCTCGTGCCGCTCCGACTCGTACGCCGCCCGCCCGCCACGCAGTCCGAACAGGCGCTTGCTCAACGCGATGTACAGCACGGCCGCGATGTTGATCAGGAGGATCACGATCCGGAACGGGCTCACCTTCTCGGCGATCTCGTAGATCTCCACCGGGATGAACGCCGAGGTGACGATCACCGAGAAGTACTCGCCCCATCGCTTCAGCAGCCACAGGCCGACCCCCTCGGTCAGCAGCAGGGCCGCCAGGGCGAGCAGGGCGAGGAAGATCCAGGTGAGGGTCGTCGTCCGCGCGCCCAGCGCGGTCCGCAGCGTGTGCACCACGCCCGACTGGTCGAGATTCCATCCGAGCTTCTGGGCCAGCGGCCTGACCAGCGGAAGGTCCTGGTCGAACGCGCGCCGTACGGCGTCGTGGTGGGCCCGGAACCGCCACACGCCGTACGCTCCGATGATCACGAGCACGGCCTTGGCCCAGCGGAAGACGGCGATCAGCCGTAGCACGGCGGCGTCCCGCAGCGCCCGGCCCCGCAGCACGACGGGCGCGTCGCCGGCCGGTCCGGCGCCGCGCGGTGGGCCCAGGGTGAAGTCGCCGCAGCGCAGGCAGCGCCACGCCTCGCCCAGCGCGGTCTCGGCGCGCAGGCGGTTGCGCAGCGCCTCCTCGTCCGGGGCGTAGGTGACGTGCCCATGCCGTCCGCAGGCACGCAGGCTCCAGTCCACAGGAAAATTGCAACACATGTGAATACGGACAGGCCGGGCAGTAAGGTCAAATAACTGTGCGCAACCTTGCCCGAATGACTGCAATCGCCAATGTCGTCGTTGTCGTGATCGGTCTTGTCGCACTCGTGCTGCTGCCCAGGTCCGCGGGCGAGGAGCGGTCACAGGTGCGGGCGACCCCGCCCTCGCCGTCGCCGTCGCCCAGCGCTGCCCCGCCGAAGGCGACCGCCGAGTCGGCCAGGAAGGTCAAGGCCAACGAGGCCGGCCTGGTGCCCGTGATCATGTACCACCGCATCCTGCCCAAGCGGCTGGCGTCCATCGACCGGACTCCCGCTCAGCTGCGCAAGGAGCTGGAGCGCCTGGCCAGGAGCGGCTACGTGCCGATCACCGCGGCCGAACTGGCCGCCAGGAAGATCGACATTCCGGCCGGGACCCATCCCGTCGTCCTGACCTTCGACGACGGTCACCCCAGCCACTTCGCCGTGGACCAGAACGGCATGCCGAGGAACGACACGGCCGTCGGCATCATCTACGAGGTCGCGGCGAAGTACCCGAACTTCCGGCCCACGGCCACCTTCTGGGTCAACCGCGACCCCTTCGGGCTGCGCGACCGGGAGCGGCAGAGACAGGCGGTGAAGTGGCTGCTCGACCACGGCTTCGAGGTGGCCAACCACACCTATTCCCATCCCGATCTCCGCCGGCTTTCCGGCAAGCGGGTCAGCGAGCAGATCGTCCGGCAGGAGCGGCTGCTGAAGAAGATCGGCGCGCCGGCCTCGACGACCTTCGCGCTGCCGTACGGATCGCGGCCGAGGAAGCTGAGCAGGGCGCACGACGGCACGTGGGACGGCACCCGCTACCACTTCGACGCCGTCTTCCTGGCCGGGGCGCAGCCCACGGTTTCGCCCTACGCGAAAAACTTCCCGCGTTACGCGATCCCGAGGATCCAGTCCAACGGAAAACACGGTGAATGCCGGCGCTGGTGCACGACCTACTGGCTCGACTGGCTCGACAAACACCCAGGAGAGCGTTATACGTCGGATGGGGATCCGGCCCGAGTGTCGGTGCCGCGTAAACTCCGGGGAACGCTCTCACCGGCCCGGGCCAAGTCGGTGATCACGTACTAGGCGTTCGTCTGGTTGCCTCGGATTGACCCAGCTCGCTCCGTCTCATATGCTGATCGCTGCGCTGTGGGCTCGCGCGCGTCACGGACGGAGCGGGCTCGCGCTCGGTCATCTGGTGGCTACCAGGAAAGCAGCATCATCCGGTGAACGAAAAACGGCCCGCCGCGCTTCTGTCACAACGACATCTGTCCGGTTCGGAGCAATTCCACACATGACGAGCAGCACTGAGGCCACCTCGAGCACCCCGCAGGTAGCGGTCAACGACATCGGTTCCGAGGAGGCCTTCCTCGCCGCGATCGACGAGACCATCAAGTACTTCAACGATGGCGACATCGTTGAAGGCACCGTTGTCAAGGTCGATCGAGACGAGGTCTTGCTCGACATTGGCTACAAGACCGAGGGCGTTATCCCGTCGCGCGAGCTCTCGATCAAGCACGATGTCGACCCGGCCGAGGTCGTCGAGGTCGGAGAGCACGTCGAGGCCCTGGTTCTCCAGAAGGAGGACAAAGAAGGCCGCCTCATCCTGTCCAAGAAGCGCGCCCAGTACGAGCGCGCCTGGGGCACGATCGAGAAGATCAAGGACGAGGACGGCATCGTCACCGGCACGGTCATCGAGGTCGTCAAGGGTGGCCTGATCCTCGACATCGGCCTGCGCGGCTTCCTCCCCGCCTCCCTGGTGGAGATGCGCCGCGTCCGCGACCTGCAGCCGTACGTCGGGCGCGAGCTCGAGGCCAAGATCATCGAGCTGGACAAGAACCGCAACAATGTGGTCCTGTCCCGCCGTGCCTGGCTGGAGCAGACCCAGTCCGAGGTTCGCCAGACGTTCCTCAACACCCTCCAGAAGGGCCAGGTCCGCAAGGGCGTCGTGTCCTCGATCGTCAACTTCGGCGCGTTCGTGGACCTCGGCGGCGTCGACGGTCTGGTGCACGTGTCCGAGCTGTCCTGGAAGCACATCGACCACCCGTCCGAGGTCGTCGAGGTGGGCCAGGAGGTCACCGTCGAGGTTCTCGACGTCGACATGGAGCGCGAGCGGGTCTCGCTGTCGCTCAAGGCGACGCAGGAGGACCCGTGGCAGCAGTTCGCCCGGACCCACCAGATCGGCCAGGTCGTGCCCGGCCGCGTCACCAAGCTGGTGCCGTTCGGTGCCTTCGTCCGGGTCGAGGAGGGCATCGAGGGCCTGGTCCACATCTCCGAGCTGGCCGAGCGCCACGTGGAGATTCCGGAGCAGGTCGTGCAGGTCGGCGACGAGATCTTCGTGAAGATCATCGACATCGACCTGGACCGCCGCCGCATCTCGCTGTCCCTCAAGCAGGCCAACGAGGGCGTCGGTGCCGAGGTCGAGTTCGACCCCACGCTGTACGGCATGGCGGCGACCTACGACGACCAGGGCAACTACATCTACCCCGAGGGCTTCGACGCCGAGACCGGCGAGTGGCTCGAGGGCTTCGACAAGCAGCGTGAGGAGTGGGAGCGGCAGTACGCCGAGGCCCAGGCCCGCTTCGAGGCGCACCGCTCGCAGATCGAGAAGGCCCGCCAGGAGGAGGCGGCGGCCAACGAGGCCGCTCCGTCGTCCTACAGCGGCGAGACCAGCTCGCAGTCCAGCGGCGGCGGCGCCCTCGCCTCCGACGAGGCCCTCGCCGCCCTGCGCGAGAAGCTGGCGGGCGGCCAGAGCTGACACCCGGTCTCCCTTGACCGGAGGTCACATCTGAGCCTCACATAGCACGACGAAAGGCCCCGCTTCGGCGGGGCCTTTCCGCTGCGCGGGGTCCTTCACCACGGCCCGGCCCGCTCTGGCACCCGCGATCTCGGGGAGCCGGTGACCGGGCCTGTCTGGATCGAGGGGGCCAGACGACCTGCGCGCGGACGAGCCCGACCCGGCGGCGTACCCGCACCGGGAGATCGGCCGGCGCACCACGGTGGCCGGCCGCGGCGGGTGAGCTCAGGGAATCCGGCCCGCGCCCGGCGGAGGCAGGCGTGCCGATAGGGTGGCCCTCGTGGTGGAGATCACGAGGGCCCTGCCCGCGGACGCGGGGGAGATCCTCACCCTGCAGCGGGCCGCGTACGTGACCGAGGCACAGCTCTACGGCGACCCGTTCATCGCGCCGCTCGTCGAGTCGCTCGACCAGGTGCGTACGGTGATCGAGGCGGCGGTCGTGCTGAAGGCGACGGACGGCGGGCGGCTGGTCGGCGCGGTCCGAGGGCAGATGTCCGGCTCGACCTGCCTGGTGGGCCGTCTCGTGGTCGCGCCCGACCGGCAGGGGCAGGGGATCGGCAGCGCGCTGCTGGCGGCGATGCACGAGGCCGTGCCCGGGGCGGCGGCGTTCGACCTGTTCACGGGGCACCTGTCGGAGGGAAATCTGCGGCTCTACCGCCGCCTCGGCTACCGGGAGACCCAGCGGGAACGGGTGCAGGATCACCTGATGCTGGTCCACCTGCGCCGGGAGCCCTAGTGGGGGGTCACTGCGCCGGAAGGAATCTCCGGTCCTCGCGAAGCCCGCTCCGCTCCACCCACGAAAATTCCTTCGCGAGCTCGGAATTTCCGCGGGACCTGGGTTCGTCGTCGCCCGTAGCTCCGCGCTCCCGGCCCGCCCGATAGGCTGCGGCACGTGCTGAAGGTTGGGCTCACGGGCGGCATAGGTTCGGGCAAGAGCGAGGTGTCGCGCCGGCTCGCGGCCCGCGGCGCCGTCGTCGTCGACGCGGACAAGATCGCCAGAGAGGTCGTCGAGCCGGGCACCCCCGGGCTCGCGGAGATCGTCGGGGCGTTCGGCGAGGACGTGCTCCGCCCCGACGGCACGCTCGACCGGGAACGGCTCGGCGCGATCGTCTTCGCCGACGCCGAGAAGCTGAAGGTCCTCAACGGGATCGTCCACCCGAAGGTGGGCGAGCGCAGTGAGCAACTCCAGCGAGAGGCCCCGGACGACGCGGTCGTCGTCTACGACGTGCCGCTGCTGGCCGAGAACAACCTGGCCGCCCTGTACGACGTGGTGATCGTCGTGGACACGCCCGACGAGGTCCGGCTGGAGCGTCTCCTGCGGTTTCGCGGCATGCCGGAGGCGGACGCCCGCGCCCGGATCGCCGCCCAGGCCTCCCGCGAGGACCGGCTGAGGATCGCCGACATCGTGATCGGCAACGAGGGTTCCCTGGACGAGCTGGACGCCCAGGTCGACAAGGTCTGGCAGGACCTGGCCGCCCGCGTCTCCACGCGGGCCTGAGCCGCCCGCGTCTCCACGCGGGCCTGAGCCGCCCGCGTCTCCACGCGGGCCTGAAGGCACCGGAGAGCGGTGGCCCCCGAGAGCGCGGCCCGCGCGTTCCCGCCTCGCCGCCGGCCGGCGCGTCCGACGAGGTCCGCACTCCCGGCGGCGTCCCGGTCCTGATGTGGGCCGTAGAGGGGTCGGCGGCCTCGGCTCCCCGTCCCACGGGCACGCCGGCCGCGGCAGCGGTGCGCGAGCTGTGAGCAACCCTGTGCCCGCCAAGCCGGCCCGGCGGCCGGCGATTCGCTCCCTGTAAGTCGCATGGACTCCCGCGACCCCTTGCGAATCTACATTGTAAAGGCGCCCCTTGTGGCGGACAGACCGAACGTCGCGGTCGCCGTCGTTCCGCCGCCCGAGCGCCCTCCATCCGATCCTGCCCGATGTCGCCCTGCCGGCCTTGACGCGCCTTAGCTAATGGCATTAGCCTACGGGCTATGCAAATGAGCTTGGAGGATTGCGTGACCGAGTTCCTGAAGGTCGGCGACGGTGAGATCGCGTACGACGTGACGGGGGAGGGCCCGCTGGTCGTGATGGTCCCCGGCATGGGGATCACCCGGAACACCTACCGATTCCTCGCCCCGGCGCTGGCCGTCGCCGGGTATCGCGTGGCGACCATGGACCTGCGCGGGCACGGCGAGTCGAGCCTCGGCTGGGACTCCTACACCCGCGCCGACACCGCGAACGACATCGTCGCCCTGATCGAGCACCTGGGCGGACCCGCCGTCGTCGTGGGGCACTCGTTCGCCGGGGGAGCGGCCACCATCACGGCGGCGCGGCGGCCGGAGCTGGTCACCGCCCTCGTGGAGATCGGCCCCTTCACCCGCCCGCAGAAGCCCGACCTGGGCGGCCTGCTGAGCAACGGCCACTACCGCAAGGGCGTAACGCGGCTCATGGGGGTGGCGCTGTTTCGCAGCACCGGGCTGTGGAAGAGCTACCTCGACCACGCCTACCCCGGCGTCAAGCCCGCCGACTGGGCGGACTATCTGGCCGCCCTGGAGAACGACCTGCGCAGGCCGGGCCGGATGGCCGTGGTGAGCGCGATGGGCGCGTCCGCGCCCGCGGACGCCGGCGCCCACCTCGGCGGCATCCGCTGCCCCGCCCTGGTCGTCATGGGCACCCGCGATCCCGACTGGGCCGACCCGCGCGCCGAGGCGGACGGCGTCGTCGCCGGCATGCCGCCCGGGCTGGGGACGGTGGTGATGATCGACGGCGCCGGGCACTACCCGCACGCGCAGCACCCCGAGGAGGTCGCCGCCGCGATGCTCGCGTTCCTCAAGGAGGCGGCTCGTGGCTAGGGCGGCTCTGTCCCCGGACGCCGTCGTCGACCTCGCGCTGCGGGTCGTGGACGAGGAGGGCCCCGACGCGCTCACCCTGTCCGCGATCGCCGGGCGCGCGGGGGTCGCCACGCCCTCCCTCTACAAGCACGTACGCAACCTCGCCGAGCTGCGCGTCCTTGTCTCCGGGCGGGTGATGGGCGAGCTGACGGAGATCGCGAGCGAGGCGGTGCTCGGCCGGTCCGGCGACGATGCGCTGCGCGCCCTGATGGACGGCTGGCGCTCCTACGCCGCCCGGCATCCGCACCGCTACTCCGCGCTGATCCAGGCGCCGCGGCCCGAGACGGCCGAGGCGGCAGACCGCTTGGTCGGCATCATGCTCGCGGCGCTGCGGGCGTACGGGCTGGAGGGCTCGGCAGCGACCCACGCGGTCCGCTGCCTGCGCGCCGCGATGCACGGATTCGCCGTCCTGGAGGCGGCGGGCGCGTTCCAGCTCGCCGAAGACCTCGACGAAAGCCACGCCCTGCTGGCCCACATGGTCATCTCCGGGCTCCGCACCGCCCGCGAGCACTGAGCCTCCGCGCACCGGCCCCCGAGCACTGGGCCCCCGAGCACTGCGCCTCCGAGCACTGGGCCCCCGACGGCCGAGCCCCGAGCACTGAGCCTCCGAGCACTGAGCCTCCGAGCGCCGAGCCTCCGAGCACTGAGCCTCCGAGCACTGAGCCTCCGAGCACTGCGCCTCCGAGCACCGAGCCTCCGAGTACTGCGCCTCCGCGCACCGGGCGCTGCGAGGACAGCGCCCTGCGAGCACTGGGCGTGGACTGCCGGTCAGAACGGCTCGTCGAGGGCCAGCCGTCTGACCTCGGGCAGGTATTCGTCCAGCTCGCCGGGCTCGAACCGGCACATGCCGATCGCGTACCAGAACTGGCCCGTCACGTCGCCTTCCAGCTTGTACAGCCCGCCGGGCGAGAACGCGGCCCATCCCTCCGGCAGGCCGAGCAGCGTGGCGCGGCGTTCGCGTGCGGGGACGTCCCAGAGGATCACCACGCCGTCGTCCCCGGCGCTGGCGAGCAGGTCGCCGGAGGGATGGAACGCGACCGACCAGATGCGGCGGCCGTGACCCGCGAGGGTGTCGACGCGCGCGCCGGAGGCCGGATCCCACAGGTGGACGGCGAGGTCGTCCCCGGCGGTGGCCAGGAGGTCACCCGAGGGGCTGAAGGCGGCCGTCCACAGCCGCCCGCCGCCGGCGAGCACGTGCAGGCACTCGCCGGAGGCGACCTCCCACAGGCGGGCGGTGCCGTCGTTGCTCGCGCTCGCCAGCAGGTCGCCCGAGGGGGAGAAGGCCACCGCGTACACCCGGTCGTCGTGGCCGCTCAGCGTCGCCGCCCACTGGCCGGTCGACGCGTCCCACAGCCGCACGTTGCGGTCATCGCAGCCGGTGGCCACGAGCCTGCCGTCGGGGCTGAAGGCGATCGACCTGACGCGACCCCGGTGCCCGGCGAGGTTGGCGACCTGCCGCCCGGAGGGGCGATACCACAGCCGGACGCTGTCGTCGTCGTTGGCGGTGGCCAGCAGTTGCCCGTCGGGGCTGAACGCCTCTGCCCACACATGGTCGGTCTCCACGTTGAGCTCGCGTTCGTACGTCCCTGCCACCGGGTTCCACAGGTAGACGCCGCCGTCGTTGCTCGCGGTCGCCAGCAGCGGGCCGGCCGGGCTGAAGACGGCCGACACCAGCCGGTCGGCCGCCCCGGTGAGCGAACGCAGGCCGCGGCCCGTGACCGGGTCCCACAGCCGTACGTAGCCGTCGTTGCCGCAGGCGGCGAGCATGCCGCCGTCGGCGGAGAAGCGGACCGACGTGATGCGGCGGCCGTGGCCGCGCAGCGTCTGGACGCACTGACCGGTGTGCGGATCCCACAGGCGGGCGGTGCCGTCGTTGCTGCAGGTCGCGAGCTGCCGGCCGTCCGGGCGGAACGCGAACGGCCACACGGACCCCCGATGCCCGGTCAGCTCGGCACGCGCCTGGCCCGTGCGGTGGTCCCAGATCCGGACGACCCCGTCGCTGTCGCCGGTCGCCAGCAGCTCGCCCGTGGGATCGAACAGGACCTGGTAGACGGCGCCGCGGTGCCCGGGCAGGCTGCCGGCGGCCGTGCCCGTGACCGGGTCCCACAGCCGTACGGCTCCCTCGGTGTCGCCGGAGGCGAGCAACCGGCCCTCCGGATGGAAGGCGAGGGAGTAGATCCGGCCGGGGTGACCGGTGAGCTCGTGCAGGGCGGCGCCGGTGCGGGGGTCCCAGATCCGCAGCACGCCCTGCCCGTCCCCGGCGGCCAGGTGGGTGCCGTCGGGGCTCAGGACGAGCCTGTAGACGGCTCCGCTGTGGCCGTGCAGATGGTGGCGCACCTGCCCGGTGGCGAGGTCCCACACGCGGATCGCCCCCGTGCTGTCGCCGGTCACCAGCAGCCCCGGCAGGAACACGGCCGTGTAGATCGGGGCGGTGTGGCCCGGCAGCTCCCACGCGAGCCCTCCGGACGCCCAGACCCGCATGACACCGTCCGCGCCGCCAGCCGCGACCATGTCACCGGAGGTCACCACGGGCCACACTCCCTCGGGATGGCCGCGCAGGACGTGCGAAAGCTCTCCGGTGGCCGGGTCCCACACTCGCACGGTCCCGTCGCTCGCGCCGGTCACCAGCCCGGCCTCGCCGTAGGCGACCTTGTAGACGCGGCCCCGGTGACCCTGCAGCGTGCGCAGGGCGGACCCGGTGACGCTGTCGCAGACCAGAACCCCGCCGTCCTCCCCGCCCAGGGCGAGCACGCCGCCGTCGGGGTGGTAGGCGACCGGTTCGGGCAGGCGGCTGCTCTCGAAGTGGTAGCCGTACGGCACGCCGACGACGGCGGGGGCCAGCTCGGCGCCGACCTGCCCGCCGTCCGTCCGTGTCCTCGCGGGTGTCCTCGCGGGCGTCCTCCCGGCTGGGACGGCGGGCGCCACGGCCGCGCCGCGCAGCTCCGGCGCGTCCCGGGGGACGCCGGTGACGGCGATCAGCGCGGCCCGGTCCCAGCGGCTGCCCTCGATGGCGACGTCCCGCAGGTCGGCGCGGGCGAGCCGGGCCCGGGTGAGGTCGGCGCCGCGCAGGTCGGCCCCCACCAGCACGGCCTCGTCCAGCCGCGCCCCGGCCAGCCGGGCGTCCCTGAGCACCGCGTGGGACAGGTCGGCCCCGACGAGCCGGGTGTCGGTCAGGTCGGCGCCGGTGAGGTCCACGCCCTGCAGCTCGCGGTAGGACAGGTCCTCGCCGCTGAGCCTGGCTCCGCGCAGGTCGGTCCTGGCCGAGGTGCGCAGCCGGGTGGTCACCTTGATGGCGTTGGCCCGTGCGACGTCGCCGGAGTCGGGGGAGGCGAGTGTGCGGGCCGCCCACGCCTGCAGCCGTGACGCGTCGGCCAGGTCGCACAGGAAGTCGACGGCCAGCGCCGACAACGGCCGCAGGCCCAGCCCCGGAGCGCGGCCGGTGCCGAGCGACTCCGCGAGGTGCCGTGCCACCAGCCATTCGACGACCGAGGCGTGGATGAACCCGAACAACCCCTCGTCCGTGCGGACCAGCAGGCTGCCGGCTCCGACGGCGTGCGCGGCCTGCTCGGGCGTCAGCTGCGCGGCCCCCTGCACTCCCGCGATCCCGGCGCCGTCCGCGTCGGGAAGGCGGTACGGCGCCTGCCCGGGCCCTGCCTGTCCGGATCTCACCTGCTGGGATCCCGTGTCCGGAGTCTCTGGGCCGGCGCCGGGCCCGTACGGCGCGCGGCTGTGCGCGTCGGCGGCCAGGCCGGTGAGCGTGTCGGCGACCTCGGCCAGCTCCGCCGGCCGCAGGTAGGTCTCGCCGGTCTCCCACAACCGCAGCGCGAGCGTGGTCGCCGCCCGCCACAGCTCCTCGCGGGTCAGCCCGCCGGGGGCCCCGGCCACGCCGCGTACGCGCTCCTCCTCGAAGGCCAGCCACGTGTCGAGGATCTCCTGGTAGAGACCGGCGGCGCTGATCGCCTCCCCGGCCTGGGCGACGGCGCGCAGCCTGTCGGCGGGCAGGTCGGCGATGAAGCTGAGCATGCGGGGGTTGTGCGCCAGGCCGAGCAGGTCGGCGATGCCGGTGAGCAGGGCCATCCGGTCGTCGGCCGCCTGCTGCGAGCCGTACCGGTTGACCAGATACGCGCGGATCTGCTCCTCGGTGAACTCCTCGATACTGAGCACCCGGCGGTTCGGCAGCAGGCCGACCTTCTCCCCGAGGGCGGTCATCACCTGGCTGCGCGACTTGAAGTGCTGGGTGCGCCCGGCCACGACGATCTTCGCCTTGTCCTCCGCCGCGCGCAGCAGGGTGTCGAGGTGGTCGGCCGCCCGCTCGTACGTCACTCGGGTGACCAGCTCGTCGAAGCCGTCGAACAGCAGCACGATGCGGCCCTGGCGCAGCATGTAGTGGAACGCCTTGAGGTCGATCAGCTCCTCGCCGTGGTTGGCGAGGTGCGCCGCGACCAGCCCGGCGACCGAGTGCGCCTTGTCGAGGGCGCGCAGCTCGATGAGGATCGGCGTGAGGTGCGGCAGCTCGGCGGGAATGCGCCTGGCCACCTCGCGTAGCGAGAACGTCTTGCCCCGGCCGAAGTCGCCGAGCACGAGCACGAACCGCCCGTGGTCGGCCGCGAGCAGCCGCATCAGCTCGCCGGTCAGGTCGTCGCGTACCTCGCCGCCGGTGCGGTCGAGCTCCCGGAACCGCTGCGGCACGTACAGCTCCGGCGGGTAGCGGCGGTCGCCGCGCAGCCTGGCCGTCTGCCCGGCCACATAGGACGACAGATCGAGCAGGCCCTGGAACTCGGTGAAGCTGCGCAGCCGCAGCCCGCGCCGCAGCGCGTCGTCGCGTAACGTCCGGGACGGTTGCGGCCCCTGGTAGACCAGCTCGGCGGCGTGCTCCAGCCCCGCCGCGTGGACGTGACCGAGGAACGCCTCGACCCGATCCTGGTCCAGCTCCCCGGCGTGCGCGCCGATCAGGACCTGGCGGACGAACCCGTCCTCGGGGTGGGTGACGAGCAGGCGCGGCGGGTCGCCCGCGACGCGGCGGATCTTGGCCCGCTCGAAGCGGGTCTCGCAGACCTCGGCGATCCGGTCGAGCAGCAGGTCGGCCGGGCCCGCCGGCTCCTCCGGCTCCCGCGCCGGCGGCTCTGGAGCCGCCGCGGCGGGGGTCTGCGGCCGCCAGCCGCGCCAGCCGTACGGCTGGACCTCGGGGTCGCCCAGCTCCGGCCGGTCGCGGGTCCACCGGCGCAGCCCCTCGGGTGTGAGCTGGAGGATCTGGTGACGGCCCGGGGCGAGCGCGGGCACGCACGGCAGCCCCTCCAGATCCCAGACCTCCTCCGGGCCGCCGGCCCGGGGGCCCCGCCCGTGGACGAGCAGGTCGAGCCGGGATCCGAGCAGCCGTTCCAGGGTGGCGGCGTCGCGTAGGCCGGGACGCGGGGGATGGGCGACGACGCCGATCCGCAGCCAGCCCTCGAACGGCCGCAGCCGCTCGGCGAACCACGCCGCCTGGGCCTCGCCGACGAAGCCGTGGTCGTCCTCCTCGCGGTGGCTCATCGCGATCGTGGAGTTGATCCCGGCGACGACAGTGCGCAGCTCGGGCAGCTCGAACAGCGTCCACGGCTGGGCGCTGTCGAAGGCCGGGCCGTCGAGGCCCTGGTAGAGCTCGCCGAAGAGCGTGGAGAAGTGCCGCCACTTCGGCCAGTACGGCGGCTGCGGGCGCACGTCGTCGGCCTCACAGGTCGCGAAGTAGGCCCGGCAGGCCGCCTTGGTGACGTCGCGCGGCCCGGGGACGACCACCAGCCGTCCGGGTTCCAGCCCCAGCAGCACGCGCAGCCCGGTGAGGAACGCCAGCGCCTGCTCGCACTCGCGGATGCTGCCCGACTCGGTGAGGTCTCCGGTCACCACCAGGAGGTCGGGCCTGGGCACCCCGGCGTCGGCGAGGCGGGTCAGGTCGGCCCACACGCTCGCCTGCAGCTCACCCGCGTCCAGCGGCTCGTCCGCCTCGGCGAGGCCGCGCCCGAACCGCGGTCCGGCGACGTGCAGCACGGTCACCGAGGACGCGCCGCCCGCGCGCTCGGCCGTCGGGAACGCCGGCTCGGCGGCCGGGGTGCGCCGGGCCCGGGGCACCCGTACGGCGGGGGGCGCGGGGTCGGCGGAGGGCTGGAGAGACTGCGCCCCCGGGCCTGCGGGGAACCGAGGTGGCTCGGATGGCTTCGCCCGGCCGGCCAGGGCCTGCCGGATCCGGGTCAGCAGCAGCCGCCGCGCCTCGTCGGGGTCGGTCACGCCGAGGAGGTCCACCCAGGTGATCGTGGACAGCAGGCCGTCGAGCGGGCAGTCCTCCAGCCGCACCGTCACGAGCTTGTTGGACGGGTTGTCGGGATCGGCGCGCAGCGCCGCCTGCCATTCGAGCCTGCCGTAGCGGGAGCCCAGGTAGTTGCGGGTGAGCACCGCGACGACCAGGTCGGCCTCGCTGACCCCGCGGTCCATGAAGTCGATGAAGTTGGTGCCCGGCACGAAGTCCCACGCCTGCAGCATCGTGCGATAGCCGGCGGCTTCGAGTTGCCACGCGATCCACGTCGCCCACCGCTCGTCGGCGGGGGAGTAGCTGACGAAGATCTCGGTCCGCGCGTCCCCCCGCCCCGTGTGCGTCATGGGCCCAGTATTCACGCTGCCACCGACGGTTTGGAGGGGTTCGATCATCTCGGCGGGCGGCGAGATAGGGTGTGCGCGTGGCGACCGGGCTGCGGAGACTGAGCGTTCTCGACTGGATCAGGTTCGGACTGCTCGCGGCGGGCCTGGTCTTCGTGGCCACCGGCCTGCTGCCGGCCGAGGAGGCCAGGGACAGCGTCGAACGCATCGCCCCCCTGCTGCTGTTCCTCGGCGCGGTGATCGTGCTGGCGGAGCTGACCAAGGAGGCGCAGGTCTTCGACGTCATCGCGACCCGCATCGCGATCGTCGGCCGGGGGAGCTACGCCGTTCTCTTCCTGTTCTGCACGGCCTTCGCCTCGCTGGTAACGATCTTCCTGAACCTGGACACGACGGCCGTCCTGCTGACGCCGGTCATGCTGGCCCTTGCGCCGCGCGCGAAGATCGCGCCGCTGCCGCTCGTGATGACCACGGTCTGGCTGGCCAACACCGCGAGCCTGCTGCTGCCGGTCTCCAACCTCACGAACCTGCTCGCCATGAACCGGGTCGCGCTGACCACGCAGGAGTTCGCCGCGCGGATGTGGGCGCCCCAGGCTGTGTCGATCGCGGTGACGATGGCGTTCCTGTGGACGTTCTACTGGCGGCGCGGCGAGCGGGGCGAGGACCGCTACGTGCCGCCGCCTCCGGTGCCGGTGGCCGACCGGGTGCTGTTCGGCGTCGCGGGGGCGGCATGCCTGCTGTTCATCGCCGCGCTCCTGGCGGGCGTGAAGATCGAGGTCGCGGCCCTCGTCGCGGCGGTCGCGGTGGTCGCCGCCTTCGCCTGGCGCGACCGCGCCAGGCTCGTGTGGGGCCTGATCCCCTGGCGGCTGCTGGTCTTCGTCACCGGGCTGTTCCTCGTGGTCCCGGCGCTCAGCCGCCTCGGCCTGGCCGACATCATGCGCGCGCTCGTCGGCGTGGGCGGCGACGGGGACGGCGCCTACCGCGCGGCCGCCACCGGAGCCGCGCTGTCCAACGTGCTCAACAACCTCCCGGCGTACGTCGCGGGCGAGCAGGTCGTTCCCGCGGCCAACCACACGCAGTTGCTGTCGCTGCTCGCGGGCACCAACCTGGGCCCGGTGATCACGCCCTGGGGGTCGCTCGCGACGCTGCTGTGGTTCGAGTGGTGCCGACGGGGGGACGTGCGGGTGCCGCTGGCCAAGTTCGTCGCCACCGGCGCGGGCCTCGCCGTGACCGGCCTCGCCGCGACCGTGACCGTCCTGATTCTCACGGCCTGAGCTCCGTCCCAGGTCGAGCGGCCCGGACCGCCCGGCTATGGGCGGCGCTGAGAACGACACGGCGAAAAGTTGTGGGAATCCTCATGCGCCGAACGGAGCGTCTTGGTATGGGATCGATCCGTGACAGATGAACAGAGTCCGCCGCGGCGGCGCTTCCCCGCGGCCGACGTCGCCAGGGTCAGCGTCTTCGCCGCGCTGATCGCCGTGCTCGGCATGCCGGGCGCGCTGAACATCTTCGGCGACGCGGTGCCGATCACGTTGCAGACACTCGGCGTCATGCTCGCCGGGGCGATCCTCGGCACGTGGCGGTCCGCCCTCGCCGTCGTGGTCCTGCTCGTGCTGGTCGCCGCGGGGCTGCCCCTGCTGGCCGGCGGACGCGGCGGGCTCGGCGTCTTCACCGGGCCCTCGGCCGGCTTCCTGATCGGCTGGCTTCCCGGCGCGGCCCTGACCGGGTGGATCGTCGAACGCGGCGGACGCACGCCGTCCACGGTGCGGCTGGTGACCGCCTGCCTGGCCGGCGGCGTCGGCGTGGTCTACCTGTGCGGCATCCCCGTGCAGGCCCTGGTCACCGGGCTGTCCCTGGGCAAGACCGCGCTGCTCAGCGCCGCCTTCCTGCCCGGCGACCTGGCCAAGGCGGTGCTGGCGTCGATCGTGGCGCGGGGCACCCAGCGGGCCTACCCCGACGCGGTCCCCGCGGTGCATCGCGAGCGGCTGCGGGCAGGGGGGCGGTGACGCGCCCGTGCCGGTAGCCGCGCAGGTCATGCGGCACGCCGCCGCCCGCCCGGACCGGATCGCGGTGTCCGGGCCCGGAGGCGACCTCGGCTACGCCGAACTCGCCGCCCGGGCCGGCCGCGCCGCCCGCCGTATGGCCGACGAGGGCATCGGGCCCGGCGCGCTCGTCGCGGCCGGCCAGGCCGACCCGGTGGCCCTGCTCGTCGCCGTGCTCGCCGCCGATCTGGCGGGAGCCACGCCGCTGCTGTGCGACCACGCCTGGAGCGAGGAACGGCGGGCGCAGGTCATGGCCGCGGTGCCGGTCGCCGCCCGCTTCGACGCCCCGCTGCCGGAGGCGGACGGCCCGCCCGTACGGCACCGCCCCGCGCCGGACGACCTCACCTGGGCCTGCTTCAGCTCCGGCAGCACCGGCAGGCCCCGCGCCGTGGTGCGCAGCCGGGCCTCGTGGACCGCGTCGTTCGCCCACCTGGACGCGCTGACCGGGATCGGTCCCGACGACGTCGTGCTGATCCCCGGCCCGCTGGTCTCCTCCCTGTACGGCTTCGCCGCCGTGCACACGCTGGCGACGGGCGCGACCGCCGTGGTCCCCGGCCGGTGGTCCCCGTCCCTGCTGGCGGATCAGTTGCGGCGGGCCACCGTGGTCCACGTGGTGCCCCACCGCCTGCCGGCCGTGCTGGACGCCCTGGAGAAGGCCGGAGGCCCGCTGCGCACGGCCGTGGTCGGCGGGGCCGCTCTGGACGCCGCCGCCAGGACCCGGGCCGCGGCGGCCGGAGTGCGTGTGGTGTCCTATTACGGCGCCACCGAGCTGTCGTTCGTCGCCGTGGACGCCGACGGCGCCGGGCTGCGGCCCTTCCCGGGCGTCGAGATCGACGTCAGGGTGCCGCCCGGGCAGGCCCTCGGCGAGGTGTGGGTGCGCTCCCCGTGGCTCTGCGAGGGTTACCTGGCCGGTGCGACCGGCCCCCTGCGGCGGGACGACGGCGGCTGGATGACGGTCGGCGACCTGGCCGAGCCGCACCGGCCCGGCGAGGTCCTGCGGCTGCGCGGCCGGGGCGACGGCGCGATCCAGACCGGCGGCGCCACGGTGGTGCCCGAGGACGTCGAGGAGGTGCTCAGGAAGGTGCCGGGAGTGGACGACGTGGTCGTGGTCGGCACGCCGCACCCCTACCTGGGCGCCGTGGTCACCGCGGTCGTCGAGGGCGGGGGCGTGCCGAGAGCCGCGCTGGAGGCGACGGCGCGCGCCGAACTCGACCCGGCGCAGCGGCCCCGGCGCTGGTACGCGGCCGGGTCCCTGCCCCGGACCCCCACGGGCAAGCCGGCCCGCGGCCTCGTCGCCTCCCGTCTCGCCGCCGGCGACGACCCCGGCCTGCGGCGGCTCGACTGAGATGGACGAGCACGCGGTCGTCGTGGCGGCCCGCCGCACCTCCATTGGCACGGCCGGCCACGCGTTCCGGACCCTGACGGCCGACCGGCTCGCAGCGCCCGTCATCGAGGCGGTCGCCCGCGACGTGGCGCACCTCGGCGTCCCGGTGGACGACGTGGTGCTGGGCAACTGCACGGGCCCCGGGGGCAACCTCGCCCGGGTCTGCGCGCTGGCCGCCGGGATGGGCCACGAGGTGCCCGGCGTCACCGTCGACCGGCAGTGCGGCAGCGGGCTCGCCGCGATCCTGCTGGCCGCCCAGGCGGTCCGCTGCGGCGAGGCGGAGCTCGTCGTCGCCGGGGGCGTCGAGAGCGCCTCCACCGCGCCGCTGCGGGTTCGCCGGCGGGAGGGCGAGCCGGGCGTGCCGTACGAGCGGGCGCCGTTCGCCCCGGAGGGGCACCCCGACCCGGACATGGGCCCGGCCGCCGAGGCGCTCGCCGCCGCGCGCGGCGTGACCAGGGAGCGCCAGGACGCGTACGCCTGCCGGAGCCACGCGCGGGCGCTGGCCGCCCGGGACGCCGGACGGTTCATCCGCGAGATCGTCCCGATCGGCGGCCGGACGGACGACCAGCGCCCGCGCGTGCTGCGGCCGCAGTCGCTGGCCCGGCTGCCCGCCGCGTTCGTGCCGGGGGGTACGGTGACGGCCGGCAACTCCTCCCCGGTGAGCGACGGAGCCGCCGCCGTCGCGGTCGTGCCCGAGCGGCTGCGCGCGGCGGCCGGCCTGCCCGGTCTGCGCCTGCTGGCCGGCGCCGTCGCCGGCTGCGACCCCGCGCTTCCCGGGTGGGGACCGGTGCCCGCCGTACGGCGTGTGCTGCGGCGGGCCGGAGTGGACCTGGAGAGGGTGGCGGCGGTGGAGATCGTGGAGGCGTTCGCGGCGCAGGTGCTCGCGGTCACCGACGCGCTCGGCCTCGATCCTCTCGGCGCGGACGCCGACCGCGTGTGCGCCGACGGTGGCGCGCTCGCCCTCGGCCATCCCTGGGGCGCGAGCGGTGCGGTGGTGGTGACCCGGCTGTTCAGCCGGCTCCTCGGGTCTGGGGTCGGGGCTGGGGCGCCTCCCGGGACGCTGGGCCTGGCGGCGGTCGCGGTCGGCGGCGGTCTCGGGATCGCCGCCCTGTTCGAGGTGGTGTGAGTGATCCGGCTGGAGGACGTCCATGTGCGGCTCGGGCAGCGGGAGGTGCTGCGCGGCGTCACGGCCTCGCTGACCGAGCGCCGCGTGGGCGTGGTGGGGGCCAACGGCTCGGGCAAGAGCACGCTCGCCCGCCTGGTCAACGGCCTGGTCCTGCCGTCCTCGGGCACGGTGACGGTGTCCGGGCTCGACACCCGCCGCCACGCGGCCCGCATCAGGCGTGGCGTGGGGTTCGTGTTCACCGACCCGGACGCGCAGATCGTCATGCCGACGGTGGCCGAGGACGTGGCCTTCTCGCTGCGCCGCAAGGGGCTGACGCGCGAGGAGGTCGAGCGCCGGGTGCGGGAGGTCCTGGAGCGGTACGGCCTGGGGGAGCACGCCGACCACCCCGCGCATCACCTGTCCGGCGGCCAGAAGCAGCTGCTCGCCCTCTGCTCGGTCCTGGTGCTCGAACCGGAGATCCTGGTCATGGACGAGCCGACGACGCTGCTCGACCTGCGCCACTCCCGGCAGGTCGCCGCGCTGCTCCGGACCCTTCCGCAGCAGGTGGTCGTGGTCACCCACGACCTCCCGATGCTGGAGGACTTCGACCGCGTGCTGGTGATCGACGAGGGGCGCATCGTCGCCGATGCCGAGCCCGCCGCCGCGATCGGCCACTACAGGAAGATGATGGCGTGAGCGGGCTCACCGGCGCCTACGTGCCCGGCGGTTCGCTCCTGCACCGGCTGCCCGCCGGGGCCAAGCTCGCCGGGCTCGCCGTGTCCTGCACCGCGCTCCTGCTGCTGCGCTCGCCCGCGGCGCTGGCGGGCGCCGCGGCCGCCGTGGTGCTGCTGTACGCCGCCTCCGGGGTCGGCGTCGCGGCCGCCTGGGCGCAGGTGCGGCCCGTCCGCTGGTTCGCCGTGGCCCTGTTCGGCGTGCAGCTGGTGTTCGCGGACCTGCCCACGGCGGCGTCCTCCACGCTCCGGGTCGTGCTCGCGGTCGCCCTGGCCGGGCTGGTCACCCTCACGACGCGCACCAGCGCGCTCATGGCCTGCCTGGAGCGCTGCCTCGCCCCCGCCAGGTTCGCCGGCCTCGACCCGTTCCGCCTGTCGCTGCTGCTGTCCCTCACGCTGCGCAGCGTGCCGGTGATCGCGGATCTGGTCACCCGGGTGCGCGAGGCCCAGCGCGCCAGGGGAATCGAGCGGAGCCCGCGTGCCTTCGCCGTCCCGCTGGTGGTGGGCGCCCTGCGGCACGCCGACGCGCTGGGCGAGGCGCTCGCCGCCCGCGGACTGGACGACTGACGGTGACGGTGGAGTCGTGTGCCTCCCGTCAGTGCGCGTCGCGCGGAGGCTGATCGGCTTCGGGTCCTCGGCCGGATCCGCCGGCCCGGAAGGGCCCCGGGTCACACCGCCGGCAGGGCGGGCGCCAGGCGGCGGGCCTCGGCGACCAGGTCGAGCAGGTCGCCGACCAGGGCGGGCGGCGCGGCGACGAAGCTGCGGTCCTCGGGCGGGCCCTCGGCGGACGCCTCGAACGGCCCGCCGTCGAGCCCGCGGATCTCCACGCCGGCCTCCCGGGCGATCAGGGCCCCGGCGGGCAGGTCGAGCCCCTCCGCGCGGTAGCCGATCATGCCGTCGATGTCGCCGCGCGCGAGCATCGCCCAGCACAGCAGCGGCGCCCAGAGCTGGAGCACCCGCCGGGCGCGGGCGTCCATCGTCATCTTGAGCGACCGCGCCACCGGGTCCCGCCGGGAGACCCCGTGGCCCTGCGTCCAGGCCAGCACCGGCCCGTGCGGGAGGTCGCGGCGCGGCGGCCCGGTCAGCGGCCCCGCCGGTCCGCGGGCCCCGGCCCCGCTGACGGCCGACCAGGTGCGGCCGGAGAGCGGCTCGTGGACCACCCCGAGCACCGGGTGGCCGTCCGCGCACAGCGCCAGGCCCACGACGTACGCCGGAAGGCCGATCGCCACGTTGTTCGTGCCGTCGAGGGGGTCGACCAGCCAGGTCCATCCGCCGCCCGGACGGTCACCGCCGTGGACGCCCGACTCCTCGGCCACGATCCGGTGGGAGGGGAACTCGGCCCGGATGCGGTCGAGGATCAGCTTCTCGGCGGCCAGGTCGAGGTCGGTCACGACGTCGCCCGATCCGCCCTTGTCGTGGACGGTGACCGCTCCCGGCGCGCTCTCGCGCAGCACGGCCCCGGCGGCCAGGGCGGCCTCGACGGCTACCCGCCTGGCGTGTTCGAGGTCCACAGGCTCCTCCTGGCGAGCTCGGCGGCACGTGCGGTCTCGGCGTCGTCGAGGCGTTCCCGCCTGACGTGGTGGAGGGGCGTGGCGAGCGGCCCGAGCGACAGGTCCCCGAGGTCCGGCCGCCCGCGGCCGAGCGCCACGGTGGCGGCCTCGCCGTCCTCGGGGATGACGCTGCTGTGGAAGGCGCCCGCGACGAGCGTGTAGGTGTCCCCGGCGCCGAACAGCTCGGCGCGTCCCGGGGTGTACGCCACGGTCCTCTGGGTGGGGCGGATGACGTCGCCCGACGGCGTGCTGACCACCTCGAAGACGCGGTGTGTGGGGGACCGGGTGGTGTCGGTCACCACGGCGTGGATGTTGCGCACCTGGCCGTACAGGACGTGGCTGACCAGGTCCCAGCTGTGGCAGTGGACCTGGGAGGTGGTGCTGCGGGCGCGGCGCGCGGCGGCGGTCCACACGTGCACGCACACCCCGAGGTCTCCCTCGCGGACCAGCGGCAGGCAGAGGAACCCCAGCGGGTGCCGCACGCCCCGCACGCCCGAGCCACCCTCTGCGATCTCGCCGAGCACGTCGAGGGCCCACTCGCGGGCGCTTCCGCCGGCGAGCACGTCGAGCACGTCCCGGTACCTCATGGCGCGTACGGATCCTTGGCGCGCAGCGCCTTGCGGGTGACCTCGACCACGTCGCGGTCGGTGAACGACTTGGGCAGGGGGAGGTCGACGCGGTCGAACAGCCTGCGGACCTCCTCGACGGTCGGCTCGTCGCTCAGCGGCACCGACCGGTAACGGTCGATCGCCACGCGGCGGGCCTGCTCGAAGCTCGTGCGCAGCTCGGTGCCGCAGCTCTCGTAGAAGAACGAGCCGCTGAAGGCGATGATGGCCCGGTTGGGGTCCTCGGACGTCATGATCAGGGCGCGGCCGGACATGTCCCAGCGGAAGGTCGTCATGACCGGTGAGAGCCCCACCGCGATGTCGAGCAGGCCGTACCGCTGGCGATACCAGAACGCGGCCAGAACGCTCGCGTACGACTCCTTCCTCGCCCGGTCGGTCGTCCACAGCTCACCGGTGCCGTCCGGGCGGTCCGACAGCGACCTGCGGTAGTGCGCGTAGCTCTCGCACACCGCCTCGTCCGTCGGGTCGATGATCTCCAGGCGGACCGTGAGGTGCCGCTTCTCACGCCGTGCGGCGGCCACGCACTCGGGCAGCGTGACGGCGCGCATGTAGGTGCCGGTGCCGCCCTTGAACGTCCAGCGGTCGGTGCCCCGCCGGGCATCCGCGTGCGCCTGCGCGATCTCGTGCTGACTGCCCAGGATGCGGATGACCGCCATGTCCTCCAGGGCCCGGCGGGTGCCCGCGACCAGGCCCTCCAGCTCGTCGAGGCGGTCCAGGCGCTCGGGCAGCCGCGAAAGGACGCCGGAGGTGGCGTGCATGGCCTCCTCGACGGGCTCCTGCCGGGCCCGGTCGCGCAGCAGCGCGGTCGCGACCAGGGCCAGGACGACCAGTGTGGTGCCGCTGACGAGCTGCGACTTCACCTCGTCGGGGATCACGCGGTCGGGCAGCACGCCGAGCACGCCCACCGCCACGGCCAGCACGAGGGCGATGGCCCCGTCGACGTTCTTGGCCGCCCACGCGAGCGACTGGCCGACGGCACTCCGCAACCCCGCCATAGGTCAGCCCCGCCATCCCGTCAGTGTCGGCCCCCGACTCGAATCGTAACGACAGGGTCATGTTCCGGCAAAGGGTTCGCCGGGGCAGGGCGCGGCGACCCGGAGGCGGGGGCGGAGCGGGCATCGGGACCGGAATTGTCGGTGACCGCGCGTAGGTTATGGAGGTGAACTGGAGCGGACGCGAGCCTGTCTGTGCGGCCGCCCGCGCCGGTGGACGGGGCGAGTGAGGAGCTGAGCGGCGATGACATCCATGATGGACCTGCAGCGGAAGGTCGCGCCCTTCCAGGTCGTCACCGACATGACGCCGTCCGGCGACCAGCCCACGGCGATCGCGGAGCTGGAGCGCCGGGTCAGGGCCGGTGAGAAGGACACGGTCCTGCTCGGCGCGACCGGCACCGGCAAGACCGCGACGGTGGCGTGGCTCATCGAGCGGGTGCAACGCCCGACGCTGGTGATGCAGCCGAACAAGACGCTCGCCGCCCAGTTCGCCAACGAGCTGCGCGAGATGTTGCCGAACAACGCGGTCGAATACTTCGTGTCGTACTACGACTACTACCAGCCCGAGGCGTACGTCCCGCAGAGCGACACCTACATCGAGAAGGACTCCTCGATCAACGAGGAGGTCGAGCGGCTGCGCCACTCGGCCACCTGGTCGCTGGTGTCGCGCCGCGACGTGGTGGTGGTCGCCTCCGTCTCCTGCATCTACGGCCTGGGCACGCCACAGGAGTACGTCGACCGGATGGTCGGGCTCAAGGTCGGCCAGCAGATCGAGCGCGACCAGCTGCTGCGGCGGCTGGTCGACATGCAGTACACCCGCAACGACCTGTCCTTCACCCGGGGCACGTTCCGGGTGCGCGGCGACACGGTCGAGGTCATCCCGGTCTACCAGGAGCTGGCCGTCCGCATCGAGATGTTCGGCGACGAGATCGAGAAGCTGGCGACGCTGCACCCGCTGACCGGCGAGGTCGTGGGCGAGGACGAGGAGCTGCACATCTTCCCCGCCTCCCACTACGTGGCCGGTCCCGAGCGGATGGAGCGGGCCATCGCCGGCATCGAGGCGGAGCTCGCCGAGCGGCTCGCCGAGCTGGAACGGCAGGGCAAGCTGCTGGAGGCCCAGCGGCTGCGCATGCGCACCACCTACGACATCGAGATGATGCGCCAGGTCGGCACCTGCGCCGGGATCGAGAACTACTCGCGGCACATCGACGGCCGTGAGGCGGGCAGCCCGCCGCACACGCTGCTCGACTTCTTCCCCGACGACTTCATGCTCGTGCTGGACGAGTCGCACCAGACCGTCCCCCAGATCGGCGCGATGTACGAGGGCGACGCCTCGCGTAAGCGGACGCTGGTCGACCACGGATTCCGCCTGCCGTCGGCGATGGACAACCGCCCGCTCAAGTGGGAGGAGTTCCTGGAGCGCATCGGGCAGACCGTCTACCTGTCCGCCACGCCGGGGCCGTACGAGCTGGGCCGCAGCAAGGGCGAGGTGGTGGAGCAGGTCATCCGCCCCACCGGCCTGGTGGACCCCGAGGTGATCATCAAGCCCACCAAGGGCCAGATCGACGACCTCATGGAGGAGATCCGGGCCCGGGCGGAGCGGGACGAGCGGGTCCTGGTCACCACGCTGACCAAGAAGATGGCCGAGGACCTCACCGACTACCTGCTCGACAACGGCATCCGGGTCCGCTACCTGCACAGCGAGGTCGACACGCTGCGCCGCATCGAGCTGCTGCGCGAGCTGCGCATGGGCGAGTTCGACGTGCTGGTCGGCATCAACCTGCTGCGTGAGGGCCTCGACCTGCCCGAGGTGTCGCTGGTGTCGATCCTCGACGCCGACAAGGAGGGCTTCCTGCGGTCGGAGACGTCGCTGATCCAGACGATCGGCCGCGCGGCCCGCAACGTGTCCGGCCAGGTCCACATGTACGCCGACAAGATCACGCCCAGCATGGAGCGGGCGATCGAGGAGACCAACCGGCGCCGGGCCAAGCAGATCGCCTACAACGAGGCGCACGGCATCGACCCGCAGCCGCTGCGCAAGAAGATCGCCGACATCCTGGACAGCCTCGTCCGCGAGGACGCCGACACCGCGCAGCTTCTCGGGGGCGCCGGGCGGCAGCAGTCGCGCGGCAAGGCGCCGGTGCCGGGCCTCGCGTCCCGCGGGGCGGGCCAGCACGCGAAGGCGATCGCGGGGGAGATGCCGCGCGCCCAGCTGGAGTCGCTGATCGAGTCGCTGACCGAGCAGATGCACAACGCCGCCGCCGACCTGCAGTTCGAGGTGGCGGCCCGGCTGCGCGACGAGATCAAGGAACTCAAGCGCGAGGTCCGCGACATGCGCGAGGCCGGCGTGAAGTGACGCCGTGAAGTGACGCCGTGAGGTGACGGCGTGAAGTGATGGCGCGACGACGGTGCGGTGACCATGCCTGACCGCATGCCTGACCGCATGCCTGACCGCATGGCGGGCGCTCATGGCCGGGCGGTGGCCGTGCCTAGTCGTGCGAACCCGCCGGATTGGTGCGAGTCGTGCGGCGAGCGCGATCATGGTCGGCCCGTGACCTGGCGGTGAGTGCGGATCACACACCGGTAACCGCCAGGGACGCGCCGGGCCGGGCGAGCCTTTCGTGGCCGGGCGGTGACCTGCGCTACCGCCGTAACGGCCCGGGACGATACCGACGGCCCGGGGCGAGCCGCGCAGGCGGCATGGCCCCGGGCCGTCGCCCGTGCCGCGGGATCTCGAATTCGACAGGTTCTAGTGAATTGTGCGCGAGAACCGCTGGTGGGTGAAATGCGGAAACCGGTTTGATTTTCGCGGCATTACCCTGCCGGAAACGCTGTCGGCGGTGAGGAAATGAGCGGGGTGCGGGCTCCGAACCCGGTTGACCTGGTCTGTTGCGGGGAAGGCAATCGTCGGTGCGTGGATTCATGTCCACGCGTCAAGGGAGCGGCTTGTTCGAGCGGCTCCCGCCGAGCGAATCCGTCTGTGGCAATCGGGGAATTCATGCGTTCGACGACCATCGCGTCCAGCCCTGCCGCCCGCCTCGTGCTCACCGCCGGGTCGGTGACCGCGCTCCTCGCCGGTTGCGGCGAGGCTCCGGCGCGGTCGTTCGCCACGGTGCCGGTGAGCCGGCCGGTCACGTTCGCCCCGGCCTCGCCCAGCCGGTCCGCGACGCCCGCACCGTCGCCGGTGCCCAGCCCGTCGGCGACGCCGAGCGACCTCGCCGGGTGCCGGGACGGCGACTGCGAGGCGCGGGTGCGTGAGGGCGACGGCATCCCGATCGACCCGAGGCTGGGCGTGGACGAGATCACCGTGGTGGGCCTGCGGGGAGACGCCGTCAGGCTCGCCTTCACCGGCACCTCGACGGTCGTCGACGGCGCGAACATCAGCATCAGCCGGAACTGTTACAACGACCGCTGCCGGGTCAGGGGAGCGGTGACGACCAGCACGAGCAGGCCGGGCCGCATCGGCGGCGTCGACCTGCGGCTCGCACGGGTCGAGGGCGACAGCGCCCTGTTGGTGCTCCAGCCGGCCGGTGAAGAACGGCAGTGACTCCGTGAGTTCCTCGCGGCGAGGTTGAGCGCGGCTCGGTGGGCGGCCCGGTGGGCGGCTCGGCGCGGGAGCGCCGGTGCTGCTGATGGCCCCCGGCGGTGTAGCCGAGGCGGCCGAGCTCGCCGCCCGGGTCCCGCCCGGCGGGGTGAGTGTGTGGGCTCGGCGACCGAACCGCTGCGCGCTCTGAACGCCGTGGGAGGGGGCGGAAAACCGGTCGCCGTCTCCGCGGGCCCCGCCTAGCCTCGTGCAGGAGGGGTCCAACCCGGGAGGTCATGATGCGACCTGCGGTGGGCGAGCCACTGCGTCGGTGCCCGTCCTGCGGCGGCTGGGAGTACGGCGGCGCTCCCGAGTGCCCGCGGTGTGCGGACCTGGTCGACGCGATCGTGGAAGAGGGCTGGCGGGACTTCCTCCTGCGCGAGTTCGGTGCCCGTGTCCCGTCCGCCGACGAGCGGGCGATCGCCGAGATGGTGGCCGACGAGCCGGACCGGCATGACTGGCGCGTGGTCGATGCCGCGCTCGACCGCCTGACCTGCGACGAGTGCGACGGTCCGCTGGGCCGCCGGGCGGGGTGCCCGCGTTGTGACGTCGTGCACGGCATGCGTTACGTCGCCAGGGAGACCGACCGTCCCGGGGTGCCGCCGGGCAACGAGCACGCCATCCGGGTGAACGTCTCGGTGGTCCGGCGGCCCGAGGGCATCTCCGCCCCCGAGGTGCTCGCCAGACGCCTGCTCCTGCCCGCCATGCTGACCGGCTTCCTCCCCACGAGAGAGCAGGCGCAGCGTTTTGGCGCGATCGCGAAACGGGAAGCCTGCTCCGAGGACCTCGCCACGGCGATCGACGAGCTCGCCGCCGCGACAGGCTGACCGCCTCCGGGCATCGACCGGGCGGCAGGCCAGGAAGACCGCGCTGAGCCGGCGGCCCGGTGGCCGCGCCCGGCTCATGCCCCCCGGGTGTCGCAAGCCCGATTCGCGGTAGTAACCGGGGACACGGCGCCGGAGCCGTCCGTTGAGGGGGAGGCGGGATTGTCCCGCCGGCCGGAGGAGGTTGCTCATGTTCGCGGCGCTCACCGGGCTCGGACTGTCGACCGCGGCCGGGCTCAACGCGTACATCCCGTTGCTGCTCGTCGGCGTGCTCGCACGGCTCACCGACGCGGTGCGGCTGCCGGCCGAGTACGCCTGGCTGTCGGACACCTGGGTCCTCGCGATCGTCGCCGTGCTGCTGGTCGCCGAGTTCGTCCTCGACAAGGTGCCCGTGGTCGACCACGTCAACGACATGATCCAGACGGCGGTGCGGCCCGCGTCCGGCGGCGTGGTCTTCAGTGCCACCGCGGCCGCGGCGAAGATCGACAACTCGGCGTGGATGGCCGAGCATCCGGCGGTCGGCTGGCTGCTGGGGATCGCCGTCGCCCTCGCCGTGCACGTGATCAAGGCCACGGCGCGGCCGGTGGTGAACGCCGGCACGGCGGGCGTGGGCGCGCCGGTCGTCAGCACGGTCGAGGACGTGGGCTCGCTGGGCATGAGCCTGATCGCGATCTTCCTGCCCGTCCTGGTGGTGGTGGCGCTGGCCGTGCTGGCGTTCGTGGCCTGGCGGCTCATCCGCAGGGTGCGGCGCTACCGGGCGGCCCGCCGCGCCCGGGCCGCCGCGCCGCCCGGCTGACCGGCGGGTCACTCGAAAGGCTGGGTCAGCCGATGAACCGGCTCAGGTCCAGGTCGATGTCCACGTCGAAGCCGACGTAGGTCATGAGGCGCTTGCGGTGGATCCCGGTCGGCACGTACGCCTTGACGCTCGGCTCCAGCTCGAACGTGTACGCGACCGCCTGCTCGTCCTCAGGCTCTATCCGCCAGAGGTATTTGATGCCGGCATTGGAATACTTGATCGGCTTCGTCACCCTGTCCCTGTCCGCCGATTCGGGAGACACCACCTCGACGACGAGGTGGACGTCCTCCGGCTTGAAGGACGTCGTCTTGAGGTTGGGCAGCGCTCCGCGCTCGACGATCAATTCTGCGAGGGATTGCCGGCGTACGGTCAGGCTGTACGTGACCCGTGCTCGGATCGGGTGCGGGCATCGGCGGGAAGGGGAGGGGCGAGGCGGGCGGCCGAGGGGCTGTGCCAGCCGAGGTCGGGGGAGTGCCGCCGGACGATCTTGGCGGGGACGCCGGCGATGACCGAGTGGTCGGGGAACTCTCCGCGCACCACGGCGCCGCCCGCGACCACCGACTGGCGGCCGATGCGCGTGCCCGGCAGGATGATCGCCCCCGTCCCGATCCAGGATCCCGAGCCGATGGAGACCGGCTTGTTGCGCGGCCACTGCCGTCCGATGGGCGTCTCGGGGTCGTCGTACACGTGGTTCTGGTCGGTGATGTAGACGTAGGGGCCGGTGAAGACGTCGTCGCCGATGTCGATGGACTGGTGGCCCACGATGTGGCTGCCCCTGCCGATCGAGCAGCCCCGGCCGATCCGCACGATCGAGTCGGGCCCGAGGTCCACGCCGGGGCCCATGCCGGCGGAGATCGACACCCGCTCCCCGACGAGCGTGTGCGGGCCGATCTCGATCCACTGCTCGCCGAAGATGGCGCCCTGGGGGAAGGACAGGCACACTCCCTCGCCCATGCTGCGGAACCGGTAGCCGCCCGGGGCGGCCGGGCTGATCGCCGCGGCTTCCCGCACGTAGGCCCAGCCCCGGTGGACCAGACGGCCGACGGCGCGCTTCACGAACGACATAACGCGACAAGTTACCGCTAGGTCGGCTTGTCCGCTATGGCAGGTTAGTGCACGTGGCAAGCCCAATGTTGCCCAGCGTTTGATATTCTGAGAGCCCGTGGGCATCGCGGCGTCCAATCCGGACGGCCGGATCGACATCGACCACGGGAGCTCTACTTGCGCAGCGCCGCACAAACCAAGCATCTGTTCGTCACCGGCGGCGTCGCCTCCAGTCTCGGCAAGGGACTCACGGCCTCCAGCCTCGGTCGTCTCCTCAAGCTTCGCGGCCTCCGCGTCACCATGCAGAAGCTCGACCCCTACCTGAACGTCGACCCCGGCACGATGAACCCCTTCCAGCACGGCGAGGTGTTCGTCACCGACGACGGGGCCGAGACGGACCTCGACATCGGCCACTACGAGCGCTTCCTCGACACGGAGCTGCACGGCTCCGCCAACGTCACCACGGGCCAGGTCTACTCGAACGTGATCGCCAAGGAGCGGCGCGGCGAGTACCTGGGCGACACCGTCCAGGTCATCCCGCACATCACCAACGAGATCAAGGACCGCATCCGCGGCATGGCGGGCCCTGACGTCGACGTGGTCATCACCGAGGTCGGCGGCACGGTCGGCGACATCGAGTCGCTGCCGTTCCTGGAGGCCGTCCGGCAGGTCCGCCACGAGGTCGGCCGCGACAACGTCTTCTTCCTGCACGTCTCCCTGCTGCCGTACATCGGCCCGAGCGGGGAGCTGAAGACCAAGCCCACGCAGCACTCGGTCGCCGCGCTGCGCAGCATCGGCATCCAGCCCGACGCGATCGTCTGCCGCTCCGACCGGCCGATCACCACCTCGCTCAAGCGCAAGATCAGCCTGATGTGCGACGTGGACGAGGACGCCGTGGTCTCCGCCGTCGACGCGGCCTCGATCTATGACATCCCGAAGGTCCTGCACACCGAGGGCCTCGACGCGTACGTGGTGCGCCGGCTCGGCCTGCCGTTCCGCGACGTGGACTGGACCGAGTGGGACCAGCTCCTGCGCCGGGTCCACCGCCCGGCCAAGGAGGTCACGATCGCGCTGGTCGGCAAGTACATCGACCTGCCCGACGCGTACCTGTCGGTCACCGAGGCGCTACGCGCCGGCGGCTTCGCCAACGACGCGCGCGTCAACATCCGCTGGGTCAAGAGCGACGACTGCGAGACCCCCGAGGGCGCGGCCCGCGAGCTGGACGGCGTCGACGGCGTGCTGATCCCCGGCGGCTTCGGCGTGCGCGGCATCGAGGGCAAGGTCGGCGCCGTACGGCACGCCCGTGAGCAGCGCGTCCCCCTGCTCGGCATCTGCCTCGGCATGCAGTGCATGGTCATCGACGCGGCCCGCAACCTGGCCGGGATCGAGGACGCCGACAGCACCGAGTTCGACCCCGAGACCATCAACCCGGTCATCTCCACCATGGCCGACCAGAAGGACGTCGTCGCCGGTGAGCGCGACATGGGCGGCACCATGCGGCTCGGCCTCTACCCGGCCAAGCTCGTGGAGGGCTCGCTGGCCCGCCGCCTGTACGGCAAGGCCAAGGTGGAGGAGCGCCACCGGCACCGCTACGAGGTGAACAACTCCTACCGGGAGCGGCTGGAGAAGGTCGGCATGGTGTTCTCCGGCCTGTCGCCCGACGGCCGCCTCGTCGAGTACGCCGAGCTGGCCACCGACCAGCACCCGTTCTTCATCGGCACGCAGGCCCACCCCGAGTTCCGCTCCCGCCCGACCCGGTCGCACCCCCTGTTCAAGGGGCTGGTCCAGGCCGCGCTGGAGTACGCGGGCCGGCGGGAGAACGTGGCGAAGGCCGGGCGGGCCAAGTGACGGCCGAGAACATGCCGGAGAACACGATGAAGGTGGAGGACGCCGAGGAGTCCTGGAACGTCGTCGCCTCGGCCGAGCGCTTCGCCGGGCGGATCATCACGGTGCGCACCGACACCGTGGACATGCCCGGCGGGGTGACCGCCGACCGCGACTACGTCGTCCACCCCGGCTCGGTCGCGGTGCTCGCCCTCGACGACCAGGACCGCGTGCTGCTGATCCGCCAGTACCGGCATCCGGTGCGGCGCCTGCTGTGGGAGCTGCCGGCCGGCATCCGCGACGTGCCGGGCGAGCCGCTGGTGGAGTGCGCGGCGCGCGAGCTCGCCGAGGAGGCCGCCTACCGGGCGCGCACGTGGCACACGCTGGTCGACCTGCACACCTCCCCGGGCATGTCGGACGAGCGGATCCGGGTCTTCCTGGCGCGCGACGTGGAGCCGATCCCCGACGAGGAGAACACGTACGTGCGCCACCACGAGGAGACCGACATGCCGGCGGCCTGGATTCCCCTGGGTGCGGCGGTCGACAAGGTGCTGAGCGGAATGATCCACAATTCTCCTGCCGTCGCCGGTATCCTCGCCGCATACGCTGCTTCCGCCGACGGATTCAAGGGCCTTCGTCCCGCCGACGCGCCGGAGGCATGAGTCCGTAGGGAGACGTCCTGAGCGAGCCCGAGGCGGTGCTGTCCAGCTACCTCGCCCACCTGGCGGTGGAGCGGGGGCTGTCTGCCAACACGCTCGCCTCCTACCGGCGTGACCTGCGCCGATACGTCGAACATCTCCGGGCGCGCGGGCTCGAGACGTTCGCGCAGGTCGCCGAGTCGGACGTGGTCGCCTTCCTCGCCGCGCTGCGGGAGGGCGACGAGGACCACCCGGCGCTGGTCGCCAGCTCGGCCGCCCGCGCCGTGTCGGCCGTACGCGGGCTGCACCGATTCGCCCTGCGCGAGGGCGTGGCCGGCCACGACCCCGCGCACGAGGTGCGCCCGCCGCGCCAGCTCCGGCGGCTCCCCAAGGCGATCACCGTCGCGGAGGTCGAGCGGCTCATCGCCGCCTGCGGCCCGGAGGACTCGCCGCTCGCCCTGCGCAACCGCGCGCTGCTGGAGGTCCTGTACGGCACGGGCGCCCGGATCTCCGAGGCCGTCGGGCTGGCGGTGGACGACGTGCCCACGGGTGCCGTCCACGACGAGGAGCCCGACCAGGACCAGGTGCGGCTGCGCGGCAAGGGCGGGCGGACCAGGATCGTGCCGCTCGGCCGCTTCGCCCGCCAGGCGCTCGACGCGTACCTGGTCAGGGCCAGGCCCCGGCTGGCGGCGCACGGCCGGGGGACGCCCGCGCTGTTCCTCAACGCGCGGGGCGGGCGGCTCACCCGGCAGGGCGCCTGGGAGGTGCTGCAGGCGGCGGCGGAACGAGCTGGACTTTCCGGTGTATCGCCACATATGTTGCGCCATTCGTTCGCAACCCACCTCCTGGACGGGGGCGCCGACGTTAGGGTTGTCCAGGAGTTGCTCGGGCACGCCTCGGTGACCACCACGCAGGTGTACACCCTGGTGACGGTCGACAAGCTCCGGGAGGTCTACGCGGCGGCGCATCCCCGTGCGTTGCATTAAGAAGGCGCATCTCGCGGGCCTTTGGCGCGCCGCCTTGCCGACCACGTGCCTACCCTTTAGATTCGATCAGGTTCTAAGGCCGTCAGGGAGGACCAACAGGTGACTGCGACCACAGAGGGGACGTGGGTGGGGGCTCCCGGCGCGATCGGGCCTACCGGCCGTCCACGTCCGGTGTTCCCCGAGCCGACCCCGCCGGAGTCGCACGGACCCGCGCGCATCGTCGCGATGGTGAACCAGAAGGGCGGCGTCGGCAAGACGACGACCACGATCAACCTGGGCGCCGCGCTCGCCGAGGTCGGTCAGCGGGTCCTGCTCGTCGACTTCGACCCGCAGGGCGCGCTGTCGGTCGGTCTTGGCATCGACCCACGGCCGCTCGAGGCGACGGTCTACGACCTGATCATGGAGGAGCCGGACGTCACGGTCGAGGACGTGCTGCTCGACACCACCGTCGAGGGCATGCAGCTCCTGCCGAGCAACATCTTCCTGTCCGGCGCGGAGATCCGGCTCGTCAACGAGGTGGCCAGGGAGTACGCCCTCCAGCGGGCGCTGGAGCCCCTGCTGCCGCACTACGACATCTGCCTGATCGACTGCCAGCCGTCCCTTGGCCTGCTGACGGTCAACGCGCTGACCTGCGCGCACAGCGTGATGATCCCGCTGGAGTGTGAGTTCTTCGCGCTGCGCGGCGTCGCGCTGCTCATGGAGTCGATCGGCAAGGTCCAGGAGCGGCTCAACAAGAGCCTGGAGATCGACGGCCTGCTCGCCACGATGTACGACCCCCGCACGCTGCACGCCCGCGAGGTGCTGCAGACGATCATGCAGGGCTTCGGCGACAAGGTGTTCCATACGGTCATCAACCGGACGGTTCGCTTCCCCGACGCCACCCTGGCGGGGGAGCCGATCACGCAGTTCGACCCCGGCTCGATGGGCGCCACCGCCTACCGTGAGCTGGCCCGCGAGCTGCTGGCCAGGTGGCCCGCCCGCGTCTGACAGCGATGTCGTCGTAGGTGCCGCGCGATCACGCCGGTAGGGGACAATGGCAGGTGTGACGACCGGCCAGGAGACCGACCAGGGGACCGAGGAGAGCGCCCCGAGCGGTTTCCAGGTGCACCTGGACGTCTTCGAAGGGCCGTTCGACCTGCTGCTCGGGCTGATCTCCAAGCACAAGCTGGACATCACCGAGGTGTCCCTGCACAAGGTCACCGACGAGTTCATCGCGTACATCCGGTCGCGGGGCCCGGAGTGGGACCTCGACCAGACGAGCCACTTCCTGCTCGTCGCGGCCACCCTGCTCGATCTCAAGGCGGCCCGGCTGCTGCCCACCGGAGAGGTGGAGGACGAGGAGGACCTCGCCCTGCTGGAGGCCCGCGACCTGCTGTTCGCACGGCTGCTGCAGTATCGGGCGTACAAGGAGGTCGCGAAGATCTTCGCCGGCCGGATGGCCGAGGAGGCGCTGCGCTTCCCGCGCGCCGTGCCGATGGAGAAACGCTTCGCCGACCTGCTGCCGGAACTCGTGCTCGGCATCGGGCCCGAGCAGCTCGCCAAGATCGCGGCACGGGCCTTCACGCCGAAGGCCCCGCCGTCGGTGTCGGTCTCGCACATCTACCAACCGCTGGCCAGCGTCCGGGAGCAAGCCGCTATCCTTGTCGAGCGGCTGAGGCGGCTGCACACGGCGACCTTCCGGGCGCTGACCGCCGACTGCGCGGGGACGTTCGAGGTCGTCGCCCGCTTCCTGGCCGTCCTTGAGCTGTTCCGGGAGGCCGCGGTCTCCTTCGAACAGGTCGAACCGCTCGGCGACCTGTACGTCACCTGGACGGGAACCGCGGACGGCGACGTCACGGTCGGCGACGACTACGACGAGGGCCGGCGCGAGGAGCGGCCCGCCGAGGCGACGGCCGCACGGGACGAGTGAGGCGGGCCGCGGCATCCAGCCGGATCGAGGCGGCGCCGAACTCCTGGTGGCGGCGGAGACGGAACCACCGCACGACGAGACCACCGGACGACGAGACCACCGCACGACGAGCGAGGAGCGATGGAAGCGAGCGACACCCCCGGTCCCGGCAGCGAGCCCTCCGGCTCCGTCGGCGATGTGACGGGGCGGGACGGCGGCGCGCTCGCGTCATCCGGCCCCGGATCGCCGGATCCGGCCTCCGTGGCCCGGGAGTCCGAGGCGGAGCCGGTGGAGGGCCCCACACTCTCCACGGCCCTCGAGGCGATCCTGATGGTGGTGGACGAGCCGGTCGCCGAGGTGACCCTCGCGCAGGTGCTCGAACGCCCGACGGCGGAGGTCGCCGCCGCGCTCCGCGCGTTGTCGGAGGAATACACGGCCTCCGGACGGGGTTTCGACCTGCGAGAGGTGGCCGGAGGCTGGCGCTTCTACACCAGGGCGGAATGCGCCGCGCTGGTGGAGAGGTTCGTCAGGGACGGCCAGCAGGCGCGGCTGACACAGGCCGCGCTGGAGACCCTCGCCGTAGTCGCCTACCGGCAACCGGTCAGCCGGGCCCGGGTGGCGGCGGTGCGCGGCGTGAGCAGCGACGGCGTCATGCGGACGCTGGTCGCACGCGGCCTCGTGGAAGAGGCCGGAACCGACCCGGAGAGCCAGGCGGTGCTCTACCGGACGACGAGTTACTTCCTGGAGAGACTGGGGTTGCGGAGCCTCGACGAGCTTCCCGAACTCGCCCCCTTCCTCCCGGACGACGTGGAAATTCTCGAGGAGCAGAAGTAGTGAACAACAGGCGTGGCACCCCGTCCGGTGAGGGACGCGGTCGGAGCCGGAGCACCGGTCAGCAGGGCGCGAGCCCACGTGGATCCCGCGGCGGATCCGGCGGCTTCCGCCCCCAGGGCGACCGGCGCGGCGGTTCCCGCGTCCCTGATTCCCGGTCCGGGTACGGTTTCGACTCCAGGTCCGGCTCAAGGTCGGACTCCAGGCCGGACTCGAGGCCGGACTCCAGGCCGGACTCCAGGTCCGACAGGTCTGATTCCCGGCGGTTCCGCGACGAGGACGCCCCGCGTGGCGACCGGTACGGCGACCGCCGTGGCGGTGACGCCCGCGACGACCGCTCCCGCGGCCGTTACGGCGACACCGGTCGTAACGGCGACACCGGCCGCCGCGACGCGCGTTCCGGCGGCGAGCGGTATCGCGACGACGACCGGGCCCCCTTCCGCGCCGAGCGGGGCGGTTCCCGCGGCAGGTACGGCAGGCCCGAGGGCGGCCGTACCGGCGACCGCGACGGAGGCCGCGGCTTCGAGCGCGGCTTCGACCGTGGTTCCGACCGTGGCTCCGACCGCGACAGCAACCGTGGCTTCGAGCGTGACTTCGACCGTGACCGGGGGACCGGCCGGGAGCGCGGCTCCCGGGACGCCTTCTCCGCGGGCCGCCCCTCGTTCCGTACGGAGGGGGCCGGTTCACGCGGCCGGTACGGCAGGCCGGAGGGCGGCCGGGAACGGCCGCGCGACCGCGACGGCGGCTACGAGACGGGGAATGAGACGAGGCGCGCGGCCGGGCGACCGGCCTTCCGGGACGAGGAGCGCGGCGACCGGGAGGGATGGAGCCAGCGCGGCGACCGGGACAGCCGGAGCCAGCGTGGCCAGAGTGAGGCCCGGGGCCGATGGTCCGAGCGCGGCGACCGGGAGACACGGAGCGGGCGCGGCGACCGGGAAACACGGAGCGGGCGCGGCGACCGGGAAACACGGAGCGGGCGCGGCGACCGGGAAACACAGGGCGCGCGGCCCGAGCGCGGCGACTTCCGCGCGGGGCGCGGCGGCAGGGGCCGGGTGAGCCGTGACGAGGTGCAGACGATCGGCCGCCTGGGCGGCGGGCGCGGCCGGAACGGCGGCCCCGGAACGGGCGCCGGCGGGCGGAGCGCGGCGCGGCCCGTGGGAGGTTCCAAGAGCCGCGGCGTGAGCGGCCCGGTGAGCAACCCGTTCAAGACGTCGCGGCAGCCGCTGCGCGACCCGGACTTCTACGACGAGGACTACACCGACGAGCGCGACACGACCGAGGTGCCGGGCGGCGAGCGGCTGCAGAAGGTGCTCGCCCAGGCCGGGGTGGCCAGCCGCCGGGCGTGCGAGGAGATGATCGGCGACGGCCGGGTGACGGTGGACGGGCAGACGGTGCGCCGCTTCGGCGCCCGCGTCGATCCCGCCAAGCAGGTCATCAGGGTCGACGGCAAGCGCATCCCGACGTCCTCGGAGACCGTCTACTACGCGCTCAACAAGCCGATCGGCGTGGTGAGCACGATGGACGACCCCGAGGGCCGGCCGTGCCTGAACGACTATGTGCAGGACCTCGCGCCCAGGCTGTTCCACGTCGGGCGCCTCGACACCGAGACCGAGGGCCTGCTGCTGCTGACCAACGACGGCGAGCTGGCCCACCGGCTGACCCACCCGAGCTACGGCGTGCAGAAGAAGTACTGGGCCAAGGTGCCCGGTCCCGTCCCGCGCGACCTGCACAAGGTGCTGCGCAAGGGTGTGGAGCTGGACGACGGCCTGGCCAAGGTGGACGAGTTCCGGGTGGTGCAGGAGCACGGCCAGCAGGCGCTGGTCGAGGTCGTCCTGCACGAGGGCCGCAAGCACATCGTCCGGCGGCTGATGGAGACGGTGGGGCACCGGGTGATCGACCTGGCCCGCATCGAGTTCGGTCCGGTCAAGCTCGGCCGCCTCAAGCCGGGCACCGTACGAGCGCTCACCGTGCAGGAAATCGGTGAGCTGTACGCGGCGGTCGGCCTGTAGCCTTTCGGCGCGGTCGGCGAAAGCCGCAAGCCGGGCAAGAATTGGCTGAAAGCCACGTAAATGGGCCGGGCTGGCCCTCCGGAGGAGACCGGCCCGGCCCAGCGAAAGGGGAACGACATGGTGCGGGCGATCCGTGGAGCCATCCAGGTCGACGGCAACGATCGTGACGCGATCCTCGCCGGGACGACCGAGCTGGTGACCGAGGTGATGGGGCGCAACAACCTCACGACCGACGACGTCATCAGCGTGATCTTCACGTGCACGCCGGACCTCACCGCCGAGTTCCCCGCGCTGGCCGCGCGCAAGCTCGGGTTCCACGACGTGCCCCTGCTGTGCGCGACCGAGATCGACGTGCCGGGCGCGCTTCCGCGCGTGGTGCGGCTGATGGCCCACGTGCACACCGACCGTCCCCGGCAGGAGATCCAGCACGTGTACCTGCGCGGCGCCGTGGCGCTGCGCGTGGACATCGCCCAATAAGCAGTACGCGGAAGGACCACGCCGGGGCGGCACGGCCGGCGAATCATGGCAATCCACCCACGAGACATCCGTCGCGGGACAGCGCACCCGGGGACGGCGACGGCAGGAAGAGCACGATGACTCCCATCGAGGACGCCGAGATCGGCAGCGTGGTCGTTGTCGGGACGGGCCTCATCGGCACGTCGATCGCACTGGCGCTCCGGCAGCGGGACGTGCGGGTCTTCCTCGCCGACCGGGACGCGGGAGCCGTACGGCTCGCGCGCGAGCTGGGCGCGGGGGAGGACTGGACCGGCGAGCAGCGGGTGGACCTCGCGGTCGTCGCCGTGCCGCCCCAGTTCGTCGCGCAGCAACTGCTCGACCTGCAAAAGCGCGACAGCGCCCGCTTCTACACCGACGTGGCGAGCGTGAAGGCGCTTCCGCTGGCCCAGGCCGCCCAGCTCGGCTGCGACCTGTCGGCGTACGTCGCGGGGCACCCGCTCGCGGGCCGCGAGCGGTCCGGCCCGGCGGCGGCCCGCGCGGACCTGTTCCTCGGCCGCCCGTGGGCGTACTGCCCGACCGGCGAGGCGTCCCCGCGGGCGGTGGCCGCGGTGGAGGGGCTGATCGCGCTGTGCGGTGGTAACGCCGTGCGGGTGGACGCGGCCGAGCACGACCGCGCCGTCGCGGTCGTCTCGCACGCTCCGCACGTGACGGCCGCCGCAGTGGCGGCCCGGCTGGCGGAGGCGTCGGAGACGGCGCTCGGGCTGTCGGGGCAGGGCGTGCGTGACGTGACCCGCATCGCCGCCAGCGACCCCGCGCTGTGGACCGGCATCCTCGCGGGCAACGCGCTGCCCGTCGCCGAGGTGCTGGAGGCGGTCGTGGCCGACCTGAGCGCCGCAGCCCGGTCGCTTCGCGCGCTGGCGGGCGACGGCGCGGCCATGGAGCGGGTCACCGACCTGCTGTCGCGCGGCGTGCGGGGGACCGGCAGGATCCCCGGCAAGCACGGCGGCCCGGCGCGGACGTACGCCGTGGTCCAGGTGCTCATCGGCGACCGCCCCGGCGAGCTGGCCCGCCTGGTCCAGGCCGCGGGTGAGACGGGCGTCAACATCGAGGACATCCGCCTGGAGCACGCCTCCGGGCTGCCGCTCGGCGCGGCCGAGCTGTACGTCCAGCCGGAGGCGGCGGGAGCGCTCACCGACGGCCTGCGCGAGCGCGGCTGGCAGGTGCCGGGCTGAGCCCGGCGGCCGCACGCCGGGCTCAGCGGTCCTGCGCCTCGTGCCCGGGGTGGTCCTGCGCCTCGTGCCCGAGCCGGGCCTGGATCCCGTCGAGGATGAGGTCCAGCCCCCGCTGGAACTGGCCGTCGAAGTCGTCGTCGGCGAGCTGGGCGTGCCGGGTCAGCGCGGGATAGAGCTCCGAGCGCTGGTCGAGGTACCGCTGAGCCTGGCGGCGTAGTTCGGTCTCCTCGGCCGAGTCGCGGACCGAGCCGCGCCATGTGATCTCCGCCGCGGTGTACCCCTGGACGTAGTACGTCAGGGTGCCGACTGCGGCGAGCAGCTCGGGGCCGTGCAGCCCGGCCCGCGCGAGCGCGGCGTAGAACAGCTCGGAGCGGGCGAGGAAGTGCGGGCCCAGCAGGGGACGGACCGCCATCAGCGACGGCAGCCAGGGGTGGCGTTTCATCACCCGCCTGCTCTGGTGGAGCTGCCGGGTCAGGACCCGGCGCCAGGGCGTGGTGCCCGGGTCGTCGAGCTCGATCTCCGCGAAGACCTGGTCCATGGCCAGGTCGAGCACGTCCTCCTTGCCGCGGACGTACTCGTAGGCCGACATCACCCCCGCGTCCAGGCGGGCGGCCAGGCGGCGCATGGAAAAGCCCGTCACTCCCTCGGCGTCGAGCAGGTCGACGGCGGCCCGCGCGATGCGTTCACGCGACAGCCGGGGCTTGCGCGGCTGTTCCTCCGTGAACCAGACGGCGGGCGGTCGCTGCCGGGACATCCGCTCCTCCTTCCGTACGGCGTACGGCCAACCGTACAGCTAGCTTCGGCTCCGGGGTCGTGTCGTGGAAGGGAGAGATGCCGCATGACACCCGAGGAGTGGCTGCGCGGATACGCGTTGCTGGCGCTGCGCGTCAACCGGCAGGTGACCGGGGACGGCGGGGCGACCATGCTCGTCTACCGGGGGCCGCGGGAGTGGAGCGAGCAGGTCGAACGGGAGGATCCGCCTCCACCGGGACGGCTGGCCGACGATGCCGAGGCCCTGCTGGACGGGCCGCCGTTCGAACCCGGGCGCGTCCGCTATCTGACGGCGCAGGTGCGGGCGCTGCGCGCGGTCGCCCGCCGCCTCGCCGGGGAGGAGCTGCCGCTGCCGGAGTACGCCCGCCAGTGCCTGGGCGTCGAGGCGCCCTGGGTGCCGCGGGAGGTGTTCGAGGAGGCCCACGCCCAGCTCGACCGGGCGCTGCCCGCTGTCGATCGCCGGGCGCTGCCCGGTCCTGGCCGCCAGGGCCGGCCGGGAGGGTCCGGCTCGCTGGCGGAGCGGCTGCGGGCCTGGCAGGCGGCCCACACGCTGCCGGTGGAACGGCTCGACCGGCTGCCCGCCCTCGTGGAACGGGCCGTCGCCGAGACGCGCCGGCGTACGCACGCCCTGGTGCCGCTGCCGGACGGCGAGGTGGTGGAGTGCCGGCTGCAGCGCGGCGCGCATTACCTGGCGGCCGGGCACTACGCGGGCGGGCTGCGCTCGACGATCTTCATCAACGCCGATCTGCCGTTCAACCTGGCCGATCTGCTGTACGTGGTCGCGCACGAGGGCCACCCCGGGCACATCGCCGAGTCCATGCTCAAGGAGCTGGTGCTGATCGAGGAGCAGGGCCGGCTCGACCAGCAGGTGCGGTTCATGCTCGGGCCGTCGTTCGTGATCAGCGAAGGCCTCGGGCTGCACGCGCAGGACATCATCTTCACCGATGACGAGGCCCAGGCGTGGCTGACCGGCAACGTCCTCGCCGAGCAGGGCATCGCCCCCGACGGCAGCGACTTCGCCGCCGTCCACCGGGCCCGCACCGCGTTGTTCGGCGTCTGGGCCAACGCGGCGTTCCTGGTCGCGGAGGGGCGGCCGGACCATGAGATCGCGGACTACCTGTCCCGCTGGGCCCTGCTCTCCGACGCCGAGGCCGCCGCGGTGCTGGGCTCACTGCGGACGGCGGGAATGGGGCTCTACACGCTCGGCTACTACCACGGGTGGCGGCTGCTGAGCTCCTGGCTCGACCATCCCGACCGCGCCGTCCGCGTGCGGCGCCTGCTCACCGAGCAGCTGCTGCCGGCGGACCTGGAGCCCTGAGAGCGCCCGGCCGCCCGGCGGGACCGCGCCGGGAGGCCGTTCGGTCGCCCGCCGGGCGATCGAACGGGAAGCCTTGTCCCGCCGCCGATGCATGCTTTCCGGCGGTATCCCGGTAGCCTCGGGGACGACGATTCGAAGGGGAGAAGGAGAGCCGGTGTCGGGTCTGGTCGTCGCCATGGACGGTCCCTCGGGATCGGGCAAGTCGAGTGCCTCGCGGGGCGTCGCGCGGGCGCTGGGCCTGCGATACCTCGACACGGGCGCCATGTATCGCGCGGTCACCTGGTGGATGCTCCAGCGGGGCGTGAACCTGGAGGACGCCGCCGAGATCGCCGCGAGGTCCGCCGAGCCCGCACTGGCGATGAGCACCGACCCCGACGCGCCGGGCGTCACCGTGGACGGCGTTGACGTCAGCGGGCCGATCCGCGGCGCCGATGTGACCGGCGCGGTGTCGGCCGTGAGCGCGGTGCCCGAGGTGCGCCACCGGCTGGTGTCCCTGCAGCGGGAGATCATCGCCGAGTCCCTTCCCGGCGGGGGGATCGTGGTCGAGGGCCGCGACATCGGCACCGTGGTCGCGCCGGACGCGCCCGTCAAGATCTACCTCACGGCGAGTGCCGAGGCGCGTGCCCAGCGCCGTACGGCCGAGCTGGACGGGACGACCGTGGAGGCGCAGAAGGCCGCGATGGCCCGGCGCGACGCCCTCGACTCGACGCGCAAGGCCGATCCGCTGGCGAAGGCCGCGGACGCGGTGGAACTGGACACGACGCCGCTGGACCTGGACGAGGTGATCGCCGAGGTGCTCCGGCTCGTCAAGGAGCGGGTCTGACGCCCGCACGCCCCGCCTGACCGCCTCCCGCGCCGCGTCCGCCGCGCCGTGTCTGCCGAGAAGGGGGGTGCGCCACGCGGTGCGACGTACGAACGAGCCCGGCCCCGGAAGCGGTCCGCCGGGAGGCCTCGCGGGAGGCCGGGGAGAACGGAAGAGCAGCCGATGAGGCAGGGTATGGACGTGACGGGGGAGTACGACGAGGACGAGGGCGGCTGGATCGAGGCCGAGCTCGCCGAGCTTTCCGCCGAGGAGGCGGAGCGGGAGCCCGACGCGGGCCCGCTGCCGGTCGTCGCCGTGGTGGGGCGCCCCAACGTCGGCAAGTCGACACTGGTCAACCGCGTCATCGGCCGTCGTGAGGCGGTCGTGGAGGACGTGCCCGGCGTGACCCGCGACCGGGTCACCTACGAGGCGACCTGGCGGGGCCGGCGGTTCACGCTGGTCGACACCGGCGGGTGGGACCCCGACGCGAGCGGCATGGCCCTGCGCATCGCCGAGCAGGCGCAGATCGCGGCCGAGCTGGCCGACGTGATCCTGTTCGTGGTGGATGCCAGCGTCGGGGTCACCGACTCCGACGAGGCCGTCGGCGCGGTTCTGCGCCGCTCGGGCAAGCCGGTCGTGCTGGCCGCCAACAAGGTCGACAACCAGCAGATGGAGCTGGAGGCGACCGGGCTGTGGTCGCTCGGCCTCGGCGAGCCGCACCCCGTCTCCGCCCTGCACGGCCGCGCCAGCGGCGACCTGCTCGACGTGGTGCTCGACGCGCTGCCCGAGACGCCGCCGCAGACGTTCGGCGAGCGGCGGGGCCCGCGCAGGATCGCGCTGCTGGGCAAGCCCAACGTGGGCAAGTCGTCGCTGCTCAACAAGCTGGCCGGGGAGGAGCGGGTGCTCGTCGACCCGATGGCCGGCACGACCCGCGACCCGGTGGACGAGCTGGTCGAGCTGGGTGGCACGACGTACCGGTTCATCGACACGGCCGGCATCCGGCGGCGTGACCGCGAGCTGAAGGGCGCGGACTTCTACGCGGCGATGCGCACGCGCGCCGCGCTGGAGCGGGCGGAGGTGGCGGTCGTGCTGATCGACGCCTCCGAGGTGCTGACCGAGCAGGACCTGCGGATCATCGGCCTGGTCATCGAGTCGGGCCGGGCGATGGTGGTCGCGTTCAACAAGTGGGACCTGGTCGACGAGGACCGGCGATACTACCTGGAGAAGGAGATCGACCGGCAGCTCGTCCGCACGCCCTGGGCGCTGCGGGTGAACATCTCGGCGAAGACCGGCCGCCACGTCGAGAAGCTGGCACCGGCCATCGAACGGGCCCTGGAGTCGTGGGGTACGCGGGTGCCGACGGCCCGGCTCAACCAGTTCTTCACCGAGCTCGTGCAGGCCACCCCGCCGCCGGTGCGCGGAGGCCGGCAGCCCAAGATCCTGTTCGCCACCCAGGCGTCCACCGAGCCGCCGAAGTTCGTGCTGTTCACCTCGGCGTTCCTGGAGGAGACCTACCGCCGGTTCATCGAGCGCCGCATCCGCGAGGAGTTCGGCTTCGCCGGCTCTCCGGTCGAGGTCACGATGAAGATCCGCGAGAAGCGCAAGAAGAAGTAACCCCTCGAGATGTGAGGAGCGGAGCGGGCGGGAGCGAGGACCGGAGCTTCCGGCCGGCGCGGTGACGTCCCAACCCCAGTAGCGGGGAGAGGGCATCCCGGGCCGCCGGCCGGATTTCAGTCGCCGCCGCTCCGGGACGCGGCCGACAGCAGGGCGAGCGCCGCTTGGCGGGCCTGCTCGCCCAGTACCGGCCGTGCCGTGGTGTGCGGCGACCCGGCGCGTTCAGCATCGCGCAGCCGCGGAAGGCCGGGTCCTCGTACCACTCTCGCAGCGCGTCGAACACCGCGGCGAGCTGGTCGTGGGGATCGTCCCCCGGCCGCCGTGGCGGCCTCGGCCAGCCAGTGGGTCTTCTCATGTATGTGCGACGCCCCGGAGGACCCGCTGAAGATCCTGATCGAGGCCGCCGGGGCTCGGGGGTAGGGAATGCCCTACCCGCGGGACTGCCGCCCGCCGGATCGATTCGCGGCGGGCGGGTCAATAGCGTTGGGGACATGCGCCGACTTCTCTCCCGCCTCGGCGGCGACACGGTTTATATCCTCGTCGGGTTCCCCCTCGCGACGATCACTTTCTGCCTCACGGTGACCGGCCTGTCGGCCGGCACCGGCCTGCTGGTGGTCTGGCTGGGCGTGCCCGTCCTCGCTCTCACCCTCCTCATGGCCCGGGGGATGGGCGACGTCGAACGGCTCCGCATGCGCGCAGTGCTGGGCAGGGACGTGCCCCGGCCCCGGTATCCCACGTCGCCGCCCGGCGCGGGCGTGTTCCGCAGGACCGTCACGCCGCTCGCCGGTGGACAGCCCTGGCTCGACGCGCTGCACGCGCTGCTGGCCTTCCCGGTCGCGCTCGTGGCGTTCTGCGTGACCGTCAGCTGGTGGGCCGTCGCGATCACCGGGCTGACCTACCCCCTCTACGGGTGGATCACGTCGAGCATCCCCGGCAACGAGCAGCTTCCCGAGCTGCTCGGGCTCGGCAGCGGATATGTCGTGGACAGCGTCTTCTACCTGGCCCTGGGCGTGGTCTTCGCGCTCACGCTCTACCCGGTCGTCCGCTCCTGCGCGCTGATCAAGGCGTCGCTGGGCCGGGCGCTGCTGACCGGCGTCGCCGAGTTGCAGGAGCGCATCGACGACCTCACCGAGGGCCGCCACGCCGCCGCCCACGCGGAGGCGAACGCCCTGCGCCGGCTGGAGCGCGACATCCACGACGGACCCCAGCAGCGCCTGGTCCACCTGGCGATGGAGCTGTCGCGGGCCCAGCGGGAACTGCAGAAGGACGCCACGGCCGCACACGAGACGATCGGCAAGGCCATCAGCGCCACCCGGGAGACCCTGGACGAGCTGCGGGCGCTGTCGCGCGGCATCGCCCCGCCGATCCTCGCCGACCGCGGCCTCGCGCCGGCGCTCGCCGCCCTGGCCGGCCGCTGCACGGTGCCCGTGGAGCTGGACGTCCAGACGGCCGAGCGGTATCCCGCGCTCATCGAGAACACGATCTACTTCGTGACGGCCGAGGCGCTCACCAACGTGGCCAAGCACAGCAGGGCGACGTCCTGTTCGGTCGGGCTGACCAGGATCGGCGACACGCTCATCCTCACGATCGGGGATGATGGGGTCGGCGGCGCACACGTCGCCAAGGGACACGGCCTGTCCGGCCTGGCCGACCGGCTGCGGGCCGTCGACGGCGAGCTGTCGGTGCGGTCGCCGGCGGGCGGGCCGACACTGATCACGGCGGAGGTTCCGTGCGCGTAGTGGTGGCCGACGACGCCGTCCTCATCCGGGAGGGGCTCGTCCGCCTGCTGGAGGAGTTCGGCTGCGAGGTCGTCGAGACCGTGGGCACGGGGGAGGACCTGGTCGAGGCCGTCGTCGCCCACCGGCCCGACGTGTCGGTGGTCGACGTGCGGATGCCGCCGACGTTCACCGACGAGGGCCTGCGCGCCGCCGTCGAGGCGCGGGAGAAGGTGCCGGGCGCGCCCGTGCTGATCCTGTCGCAGTACGTCGAGGTGTCGTACGCCGACGACCTGCTGGCCGACGCCCGCGGGGCGGTCGGCTACCTGCTGAAGGACCGCGTGGTCGACGTCGAGGAGTTCATGGACGGCCTGCGGCGGGTCGCCGCCGGGGGTACGGTCTTCGACCCCCAGGTCGTCGCCCAGCTCATGGTGCGGCGGCGCCGCGACGACCCGCTGGCCTCGCTGACGCCGCGCGAGCGCGAAGTGCTCTCGCTGATGGCCGAGGGCAGGTCGAACCCCGCGATCGCCCGCCGCCTCGTCGTCACCGAGGGCGCGGTGGAAAAGCACATCCGCGGCATCTTCACCAAGCTCGGCCTGCACGCCGAGGACGGCGACCAGCACCGCCGCGTCCTCGCGGTGCTGGCCTACCTCCGCTCCTGACCCCGGACTCTAGGCCGGATGGTTGCCACCGCCCATGACGTACGGCGTGGTGACTCCCTCGTAGGCGAGGTGGAACTCCATTCCCTGCGCGGCGTGCGCCAGGTCGTGGCAGTGGGACATCCACATGCCGGGGTTGTCCGCCACCAGGGCGACCTCCCAGACCTCGCCGGGGGCGACGTCGAAGGTGTCCATCGCCAGCCCGGTCGCGGGCACGCCGTTGCGGGACAGGATCCGCACGTGGTGGCCGTGCGGGTGCATCGGGTGGGTGTCCGTGCCCCGGTTCACCACCGTGATCCTGACGGTCTGGCCCTGCCGTACGACGGGGGTGGGGATGTTCGGCCAGGCCTTGCCGTTCACCGTCTGGGCGAGCCTCGGCAGGCCGTCGGCCATGGCGAGGGTCTTGTCCAGCACCCAGGTGACCTCCTGGTCGAACCGGGCCGGCGGTGCGGTGCGCGTGCCATACCGGGTGATGTCCACGATCGGCCCGGCCGCCGCACGGGGCAGGTCCGGCCCGTTGACGAGCAGCGCGGGGCGGTCTCCCGCCGTCAGCAGCACCGGGCCGGAGGGCACGGTGAAGGTCAGGTCGTAGCGGCCCCCCGCGGCGAGGTGAAGGCGGGCGCCGTCCAGGTCGGTCGCCCCCGGCACGTCGCCGCCGTCCACGGCCGCGATCCGGTACGGCGCGCCGCCCAGCCCGAGGACCACGGGCCGGGTGTCGGTGTTCACCACGCGCAGCCGCGCCCGGGCGCCGGGCGGCAGCGTGAGGCGGGTGAGCCCGTCCGACGGCGCCGCGCCGTCCACCGACAGCGTGGGCCGGGTGCCGAACGTGTGCAGCGCGAGGATGTGGTCCTCGCTCTCCGGGAGGGGGGCGGCCGGATCGACGACCAGCAGGCCGAACAGCCCGCGCGGCACGGCGACGCTGGAGTTCTGGTGGCTGTGGTACCAGTACGTGCCGGCGTCCTCGGCCCGGAACCGGTAGACGTGCGTCTTCCCGGGCGCCACCGCGTTCTGGGTGACGCCCGGCACCCCGTCCTCGCCGGACGGCACGTCGTATCCGTGCCAATGGACGGTGACCGCCTGCCCGGGCAGGCGGTTGCGCAGAACGACCTCCACCAGGTCACCCTGCCGCACCCGCAGCACCGGCCCGGGCACCTGGCCGTTGAACGACCACGCGTCGATCGGGCCGGACGCCAGCCGTACGGTGGCGGGCTGCGCGGTGAGCGTGAACCGGCGGACCCGGGGCCTCGCCCCGGCCGGTCCGCCCGCGGCCGACGCGGCGGGGCCGCGCAGCAGGTCGACGGATATGCCCTGGGCGCTCGCGTGGTCATCGGAGTGCGGGTGACCACCCGACCAGCCGCCGCCCACGGTCAGGGCGACGGCGAGGGCGAGCACGCCGGTCCCGGCGGCCTGCCAGCGGTCGCCCGGCCTGCGCATCGGGCCGAGCAGCCGCCACGACACGACGCACGCCGCGGCGAACAGCGCGAGCACCGCCGCCGCCCCACCGGCCGTGACCGGATAGGAGATCACGACCCCGCAGGCGATCCCGGCCACCGCGCCGTACGCGGTGGTCATCAGGGGGAACGCGACGAGCCGGGGAGAAGGGGCGGGCGCGCCGCTCACGGACGGCACGCGCAGCAGCCGGGGCAGGCTGACGGCGGCCGAGGCGAGCGCGGGGGCGACGACCAGGGGCAGGGCCAACGTGACCTTCTCCGCCACGAACCACCAGCCCGCGCGGGCGAGGCCGAGCGTGACGGCGACCCTGAGCGCGGTCACGACGATCGCCGCGGCGCACAGCGCCGCGGCGATCAGGCGGGTCCTCCGCCCGGCCGCGGCGGGCTGCCGCAGACCGGCCCAGGCGACCCCGGCGGTCGCGGCCCAGGCGGCCGCGACCAGGACGAACAGGATCTGATCGAGAGCGATCAGCCGTGCGGTGCTCACGCCGCGACGCGCGCCCCGGCGGGGGCCGCGCCCGGCGCGCCCTTGACCAGGGCACGGGCCCGGCGCACGACGACGACGGCCACGGCGAGGATCGCCACTCCGTCGAGGGCGTGGAAGCCCATGACGACCAGGCTGGCCGTGGTCGTCGCGGTCTCCGTCGCGCCGGCGATCTCCGCCAGCGGGAAGATGACGAACAGCTGCACCGCGACCAGCACGAACGGCAGGATCGACAGGCCCGCCACCTTGCCGCCCGCGCGGGCGATCAGGGCCACGACCGTGGTCAGCAGCGAGACGAGCGGGATCACCATCGTGCCGTTCATGGCGTGGTAGTTGATGGCGGCGTTCGGGTCGCCCGGCGCCGGGTGCGGGGTCTCGAACGCGCCGAACGTGGCGAGGTAGAACTGGGCGAGCACGGCGACGAGCTGCAGAACGGCGAACCCGAAGAACACCTTGCGCATATGGGGCCTCCTCAGTCGGGAAGGGACGAGCCCCGGGGGTTCTGCGGGGCAGCGGCGAGAGCCGGAACGGTACGCCGCAATGGTGGACCGTCCGGTGTCCCGGGTGCCCGGGACACCCGTCCCTGTCCGCCGGGAAGTTTTCGCCGGGAATTTCACCGCCAGGCAAGCCCGCCGGACTCGTCCCGGCCTGCCGGCGCACCCGCGCCGAGGCGAGCCCGGCAGGACCCCGCCGGCCGCCTATCGCAGCAAAAGACGTTGCGGTCAGTGCGCGTTGCCTACGGTGCGTGCAGGACGACACCGGCTTTACTGAGCGGCATGTGCGAGCGGGAAGGCTCCGAGAGCCGTCTGCGGGGAGGCCACGATGAACGATCCACACCAGTCCACGACCTACACCACCGGCGGGCTGTCGGTGTTCTTCCAATCCGGCGGTGCGGGCTTCAGGCCCGTCTCCGACCCTGGCATTCTGCAAGCCCTGGCCGCGCTCAACGCCGCCGGGGCGGACCTGGCCGGCGTGTACGACCCGGGCGGGATGGCCGACGCGCGCCACGGCAGCCACCAAGACGCCGCCTTGTTCTGGTTCACCGACGACCCCCGTTTCGCCGCCGCACCCAGCCACCCCTACACCCCTGGCAAGGAACAGGACTTCATGCACAACAAGGTCCTGGTCATCGACGGGCACACCGTGGTGACCGGTTCCTATAACTTCTCCGAACACGCCGAGGCGAACGCCGAGAACACCCTCATCCTCACCGACTCCGCTCTCGCCACCGCATACGAGGCCTACATCGACACCCTCCTGGCCACCTACCACCCCTGAGGTCTCCTGGCGACAAGGTTCCTGTGCGGGACAGGCGCCATCACGCCATCCCTTCTCCGCTCGAGTAGGCGGCCTACGCCCGGAGGATCCGTGACCCTGGATCTTGAATCCCAATCTTGAATTGCCGGCGGGCTTCTACGGAACTCCGCACGGGAATGGTGCGAGACGGCCTCGATGAGGCTCTTGTGATCGCGGGGGGATCATGACCCATTTCATCGTGTGCTGCGACGGTACCTGGAACACTCCGGAGATGGAGTCGATCACCAATGTTCGCCGGCTGTATAACGCCCTTAACGAGAAGGACCTGGACGGCGACCGCCAGCTGGCGTACTACCAGCCCGGTGTGGGGACTCTGCGCAACAGGCTGCTGGGTGGAGCTGTCGGGCTCGGGCTGTCCGACAACGTGATGGATGCCTATCTCTGGCTGACCACGCGATATTCCCCGGGGGATCGCATCTCTCTGTTCGGGTTCAGCCGCGGTGCCTACACGGCACGAAGCCTCGCCGGAATGATTTCGGCGTGCGGGCTGATCGACACCACCAAGACGGATCAGGCGAAGCTCTGGTCGCAGATCAAGGACATATATAACCGTGGGTACCGGCAGAGAAGGCGCGACCCTCAAGGTCGTGAATGGCGGAACGAACTCACCTTCCGCTGGGACCCGGACGATTTCAAGCAGATCCCCATTCACTTCATCGGGGTGTGGGAGACCGTCGGCGCGCTGGGCATTCCGGCCTACATGGGCTGGCTCAGTCTTCTGGACCCGTTGCACCGGTACGACTTCCACGACATGCGGCTCAACCCCTACATCAAGCACGGTCGCCACGCCGTGGCCTTGGACGAGCGCCGCAGTCCCTATACGCCCGCTCTGTGGTCGGAGCCGTACGGGCCCGAGCAGGTCGTCAAGCAGGTGTGGTTCGCCGGTAGCCACGTGGACGTCGGGGGCGGTCATCTTCAGAGGGGGTTGAGCGACTGCGCGCTGCGGTGGATGATCGACGAAGCGCGCGAGGCGGTCGGTATGGGTTTCTACAAGTCGACGGTGGAAGACCAGATCAAGCCCAACCCGCTCGACGTTCTGCATGATGACGACCATGGTGCGTTCGGCGTGCTGGAGCCCTTGCTCGAGCCGCAGTTCGAGCCGGTGCGCGAGATCTTCCTGCAGCCGCGACCGCGTGCCGTTCCGAGAATCGACCCGGACGCGATGACTCCCCTGATCCACCAGTCGGTGTACGACCGGTACCAGAACCCGCCCATCACAAGCGGGCCCTACCGGCCGACCCAGGTGCTTGCTCCGGGACAGAGCAGGACGGTCGAGGTGTTCGCCCACGAGCCGTGGAACGAAACCGGGCTCTACCTCGAGGCCGGCGAGTATCGCTTCACCGCCGAGGGCCAGTGGCGCGACGCCGGCATCTTGTCCGGGCCCGCCGGCACCACAGGTCTGGGCCGCTTCAATCCTCTGGTCGAGAAGCTCCGACTCGTGGGCACGCTGCTGGGTCAGGGCGAGAAGCTGTTCCGGCTCGTGACCCGGAACAGGGTGGCGGATTTCATCGGTGCCCGCCGGGAGGAGGACCTGCCGTGGATGTCGCTGGTCGGCGTCGTCGCCAACGATGCGATACCGGTCGACGGCGAGTACAAGGCCCACGAGCGGATCGCCGTCGGGGCCGGCGCAAGCCGCCGTGTCGCCAGGAGCGGGTATCTGTACGCCTTCGCCAACGACGCCTGGGGTTTCTACGGCAACAACCAAGGCAGCGTGCACCTCACCGTGACCAGAGTCCCTGTCGAGGAGCAGCGAACCGTCTCCGCGCGCGCCAGGCGGGAAGGCAGTCGACAGCAAGCCCTACGGGGCGGCGACGAGGAAGCCGCAGGCGAAGCTCCGCGGCGCGGCGCCGTACCCTCCGGCACTCGCCGGGCGGGGTCGGCCGATGCCGGCCGAGGACGCCGTGCCGGTCAGCAAGAGTGATGAGCGGCCGGTATCTCGGCCGATACTGCCGGCGCGGCCGTTCCCCGGCGCCTTCGCTTCGAGGAACGCCCTCGATCGTCGACACCCGCGGAAGCCGGGCGGACACGCGAGCCGCCGCCCGGCGGTTCCCCGCATCGGGGTGACCGACCGACTCGATTCGCTCTCGCCGCCGGTACGCGTCATCGTCGGTGAACGCGACCCCTCGACGACCCGCCGGAGGTCGCTTCATGCCTTCGACTGCCGCCGCGGACCGTCCGAAGGTTCCCGGTCAGCGGACCCAGGGCGGGACGAGCCGGTCGGTCCCCTTGGGCGCGAGGTCGCAGGCGTCCGCGGCGGTCACGCCGCCGGGGTTGTAGACCTCGCAACCGGCTGGAGCGACCACGATCGCGCTGAAGCCCGACTCCGGGCAGGCGTGCACCCGGCGGCCCATGTCGGCGGGCATGACGACGGTGTCCCCGGCCTCGACGCCGGCGGTCTCGCCGTCGAGTTCGACGGTCGCGCCGCCGGTGAGGAAGGTCCACACCTGCTCGCCGTCGCTGGCATGGTGGGGACCGCTGTGGCCGGCCGGCATGTCCACGCGCCACACGGCCTGGGCGGCGCCTCCCTGCGTGGGTGAGGCGAGGGTGGTCATGACGCCATTGGGAGTGGTGCTCCTGCGGCTGTCGGCGGAACGGATGACAGGCATGTGTGACTCCTTCGAGCGATGGGGTGACGAGGTCAGGCGATCCAGGGCGGCACGCCGTGCACCGTGCCGTCGGGCAGGACGGCCCTGGCCCCGGCGGGGGCGGTGACGACGGCGGTGAAGCCCTCACCGGCGCCCGCCGTGACGCGGCGCGGAGCCGAGGGGGGCATGACCACGGTGTCGCCGGGCGCGACCGTGAACGTCTCCCCGCCGAGTTCGACGGTGGCGGTGCCGCCGAGGAACGTCCACACCTGCTCGACGTCGAAGTCGTGCAGCGGCCCGCTCGTCCCGGGGGTCGCCTCGACGCGCCACACGGCCCGCGTGGCGCCGCCCAGGGTGGGCGAGGCGAAGGTCGTCATGACCCCGGCGGGGGTCTCGGATCTGCGGCATTGGGCATGACGGATGACAGGCATCGCCGGCGTCTCCTAAGATAGACAACGTCGTTGTCGTTAATAGTGAACCAGGTTGTCTATCCGTGTCAATCGACCCGCCCGGCTTCGAGCTGCCCCTGCGGCTCTTCCTGGGGTTTCGCGTCCTCATCGACGAACTGCACGCCGCACTCGCCCGTGAGGGGCATCCGCACGCCCGGCCCATGCACGGGTTCGTCATGCAGGCGATCGGCACGGAGGGCACGACCGCGGTGGAACTGGGCCGCACGCTGGGCGTCAGCAAGCAGGCGGCGGGCAAGACGATCGAGACGCTCGAGCGCCTCGGCTACGTGGAGCGCGCCCGCGACCCCCGGGACACGCGCCGCAAGATCGTACGGCTCACGCCGTCGGGCGTGGACATGCTGGTGCGCTCGGCCCGGATCTTCGACGAGCTGCGGGCGCGCTGGGCCGCCGTCATCGGCGCCGAGCGGCTCAGGGAACTGGAGGCCGACCTGCGGAAGGTGACGCCGCAGGAGGTCTTCCGCCTCGACGTGCCCGGATGGTTCGGCGCCTGACCCGGCAGGGGCGCAGGGTCAGGCGCGGCGGCGGGGCAGGGCGAGACAGGCCGCCGCGCCGAGCACGCACAGCCCGCACGTGATCAGGAAGATCTCGGTGTACTCCGTGTGCAGCGCCGCCTGGACCTTCGCCGTGTAGTCCGCGAGCCTGCGGGCGTACTCGGCCGCGTCCACCCCGAACGGCAGCGGCGTGTCCAGGCGCGCGGTGAGCGACTGGAACCGGTGGAAGCCCCAGGCCGACAGCGCGGCCACGCCCAGCAGCATGCCCATCATCCTGGCGACCACGACCGCCGCCGACGCCACGCCGTGCTGCGCCGCCGGGACCAGGCGCAGCACCGCCGAGGAGACCGGGGCGATCACCACCCCGAGGCCGAGGCCGGCCACCACGAGGTCGACGTCCATCCGGACTCCGGCCGAGGCCAGGTCGAGCGGCCACTGGGAGATCATCCAATAGCCCGTTGCGGCCACCGCCATCCCCGTCAACGCCACCGGGCGTTCGCCGAACCGCCGGACCAGGATCCCGCCGAGGAACGCCGCGACCGCCAGCGCGGCGAGGAACCGGCTGAGCACCAGGGCGCCGCCCACCGCGTCCTTGCCGAGCAGCGTCTGCGCGGCGAGTTGCACGTCGACCAGCGTGACCAGCAGCGCCGCCCCGGCCAGCAGGCTCACCGCCAGCGTGGCGAGCAGCGGTGTCCTGGGCACGCCCGTCAGGTCGAGCAGGCGGACCGGCGAGCGGATCTCCCACAGCACGAACAGCACGGCGGCGACCACCCCGGCGGCCACGCACGGCAGTCCCCACGGGGGCAGCACCGCGGTGTCCGGGGAGGGGTTGTAGAGCCCGGCGACCAGCAGGCCGAGCGCCAGCGCGAGCAGGACGCCGCCGCCCGCGTCCACCTTTCCCGTGCTCACCTCGCCGGAGCGCCGGCCGTACGGCTCGCGCCCGCCGGGGACGGCCGCCTGCACGGCGACGGCGGCCAGCAGCGCGAGCGGGAGGTTGACCCAGAAGATGCCGCGCCATCCGAAGAGCGCGGCCAGGCCCGCGCCGTACAGCGGGCCGAGCACGCTGCCGAGCTCCTGCGCCGCGCCGACCGCCCCGAGCGCCACCGGCCGGGCGCGCTCGTCCCACAGGTCGCCGATGAGGGCCATGGTGATCGGCAGCAGCGCGCCGCCTGCCACGCCCTGGAGCGTACGGCCCGCGACCAGTGCCGGGACGCTCGCCGCCAGGGCGGTGACGAGGGAACCGGCGGCGAACCCGGCGAGGCACGCGTGGATCAGCACCCGCCTGCCGTACCGGTCGGACAGGCGGCCGAGCAGCGGCATCGCCGCCACGTAGCCGAGCAGGAACCCGGTCACGACCGGGGTCGCCCGCTCCAGGCGGTTCAGCGGAACGCCGACGTCGGCGGCGACGTCCACGAGCACGGTGACGACGACGTACGCGTCGAGCGCGGCGAGCAGCACGGCGGCCCCGCCGACGCCCAGCGCGAGCCGCCGGTGCCGCGTGAAGGGCGGCCCGGCCGTCCCGGTCGCCCGCGTCTGCCCGGCCGCGCCGGTCGCGTCGGTGGCGTCGGTCACGACGCGGGCGGGGCGACGGTCACGGGGGCGTCGTAGTCCCCCAGGGTCACGGCCACGGAGCCGCCGGTGAGCGGCAGGTCGAGCTTGAGCAGGCGGCTGGTGGCCTTGTCGATCCAGAGCGTGCCGGTGACCCCCTGCTGGACGCCGGGGACCAGCTTGGCCAGCACCTGCTGCGACAGCGCGGCGGTCACCCGGTAGGCGGCGGAGTCGCCGACCTTCTCCTCCGCCTGCGGCTGCACGTCCTTCGCGGTGGACAGCAGGTCGGGTACGCCGGTCAGCACGGCGGACGGGTCGTAGAGGGCCACGAGCTGCTGCCGGGTCATCGTCTGGAAGCCGCCGGTGGGCCCCTTGAAGTAGACCTTGTCGCCGACGAGCACGAACTCGATCTCCTGCAGTCCCACGATCTCGATCTGCAGGGTGCCCTTGGCGTCGCCCTCCCGGGTCAGGCTGCCCTCGGCGTGCCGGACCGGTACGGCGGGCTTGTCCTTGGTCTCGATCGTGAAGGCGACCGTCTTGACCGTCCGCATGGCCTCGGCCGAGCGCTTCAGCAACGCGGGACCGTCCGGCAGGGCCGTCTCGCTCTTCGCGCTGCAGGCGGTCACGAGCAGCAGGCCGGCCACGACGAGCCCGAGGATTGTTCGCACAGCCGGATCGTAGCGAGCGGGCGGGGGCGGCACGCGCTCCCAAGGGAATCGGTTTGGCGCGGCCCGGCGGGGGAAGTCGGGACCGGTGCTCATCCCGCGCCGTCCCGCAGCCTCCTCACCGGGCGCCGCGGACCGCCTGGAGGTGGTCGACGACCGGTGCGTAGATCCGCTCCAGGGCGGACACCTGCTCGGGGGTCATCAGGTCGATGAAGTGCCGGCGGACGCTCGCCACGTGGTCCGGCGCCACCCGCTGGATCGTCTCCCAGCCGTGGTCGGTCAGCACGGCGAAAGTGCCGCGCCGGTCGTCCTCGCAGTCCTGCCGGGTCACCAGGCCGGCCGCCTCCATACGGGAGATCTGGTGGGACAGCCGGCTGCGCGACTGGATCGTGGCGTCGGCCAGCTCGCTCATCCGCATGCGGCGGTCGGGACTCTCGGAGAGGTTCACGAGGATCTCGTAGTCGTTCAGCGACAGCCCGGTGCCCTGCAGCTCCCGGTCGAGCTGGAGGAAGAGCAGGCGATGGGCGGCCAGATGGGCCCGCCAGGCGCGTTGCTCCTGCGGGGTGAGCCAGCGGGGGTCTTCCATGACGACCAGCATAAGATCAATTCGACGGACGGAGCGGAATGCCTGACAGCGAGAACGGTGAGAGTCTCGGCACCGTCGTGGTCGCGGGCGCGGCCAACCTCGCCATCGCACTGGCCAAGCTGGTGGCCGGCCTGATCAGCTCCTCCTCGGCGATGCTCTCGGAGGCCGCTCACTCGGCGGCCGACACGGCCACCGAGGTCGTGCTGTTCGCCGCGATCCGGCACGGCGAGCGCCCCGCCGACTCCCGCCATCCGCTCGGCCACGGGCGGGCCGCCTACCTGTGGGCGATCGTGGCGGCCTGCTTCACGCTGGTCGTGGGGGCGGGGTTCTCGCTGACGCACGGCTGGCACACGATCACGGCGGGGGAGCGCCTGGGCGACATCGGCGTCTCCTACGTCGTGCTCGCGGCGTCCTTCGCGATCGAGTCGGTCTCCCTCTGGAAGGCCCTGCGGCAGCTTCGTGGCGAGGCCCGGCGCTGGCGGGTGAGTCCCGGGCGGCTGCTGCAGCGCACCTCCGACACCGTGCTCAAGGCCGTCGTGCTGGAGGACTCCGCCGCGCTGATCGGCATCGCGACGGCCGGCGTCGGCCTGCTGCTGTCGCAGCTCACCGGCTCGGCGGTGTGGGACGGCGTCGCGTCGATCGTCATCGGGCTGCTGCTGCTCGGCGTGGCGTTGACCCTGATCAGGACCAACGCCTCGCTGCTCATCGGCCAGGCGGCGCCGCGCGGCCTGCAGGAGGAGATCCGCGGCGAGCTGGCCGCCCAGCCGGAGGTCGAGGCCGTCGTCGAGCTGGTCACCATCATGATGGGCCCTGGCCAGGTGATGGTCGCGGCGAAGGTCGACTTCCGCGACGAGACGTCCGGGCAGCGGCTCGAGCTCGCCTCCGACCAGGTGGAGCGCCGCCTCACCGAGCGGTTCCCGGAGATCCGGCAGGTCTTCCTCGACCCCACCCCTGGCCGGTCAGCCGCCAAGGAGGCGTAGCTTGGCGGGCTCGTCGGTGACCGCGGCGGCGATGACGGTGCCGGCCGTCCACTCGACGAAGTGACGGCCCTGCCATTCCAGCGGGATCGACAGCCCGTCCTCCAGCGGCAGGGCCGACAGGTCCGCGTCGCGCAGCCGGTCGAGCGTGAGCTCTCCCCGTTTGACCAGCGCCTCCTTGCGCACCCACTGCCGGATCAGCCCGCGGTTGTCGTCGCCGACCAGCTTCGCCTCCGCGGGAGTCAGCGCGAGCTCCACGAGCCTCTCGTCGGCGGGGCCGTTCGTGGCGTGCTCGGCGTCCACGCCCACCCGTCCGGACCCCGCGACCGCGCAGACGTAGCCCGAGGTGTGCGCCCAGCTGATCGACACCTCGGGGGCCTCGGCCAGCCAGGGCCGTCCGTGGGCCTGCCCGCAGTCCTCGCATCGCTGCACCACGGTCAGCATGCAGGCGCGGGTGCCGAGCAGCTCCGCGGCGCAGTGCCGTACGAGCAGGTGGGCGGCGACGAAGTCGAGGCGGTCCCGCTTTCGGGTGAAACGCCCGGCGCGCTCACGCTCGGCCTCGCTCAGTGTGCCTGCGACCATGTCCAGCACGTCAGCGGTGTGGCCGGCCACGGCCAGTGGGGGGCGCACGAGGCCACTGTAGGGGAGCGATGTGACGATCACGTGAACTGGGCCGCTCCGATATCCGCCCAGGACGTCACGGCCGGTGTTCCCGCGGCACACGCGCCCGGCCGGCCGTGTCTCGTGGCCGATCCAGGTCCGGTCCGGGCCGCGCGCCCGGACCGGATCGCCTGATCGCGGACGGTCACCCGGCGAGGGCGGCCATCCACTCCTCGACCTCGTCGGCGCGGCGGGGCAGCGCGGCCGACATCAGCCGGGCGCCGTCGGCCGTGATCACGAGGTCGTCCTCGATGCGGACGCCGATCCCGCGCAGCTCCGGAGGCAGCGTCAGGTCGTCGGGCTGGAGATAGAGCCCCGGCTCCACGGTCAGCACCTGACCCTCCTCAAGCACGCCGTCGAGGTAGGTCTCCGCCCGTGCCCGGGCGCAGTCGTGCACGTCCAGGCCCAGCATGTGGCCGCTGCTGCACAACGTGTAGCGCCGGTGCAGGCCCGCGTCGGCCTGGGCCCGGGTCAGCAGGCCCCACTCGCGCAGCCCGTCCGAGATCACCCGCATCGCGGTCTCGTGGAACTCGCGGAAGCGCGCCCCCGGCCGCAGCACGGCGATGGCGGCCGTCTGCGCCTCGTAGACCAGTTCGTACACCTGCCGCTGTATGGGGCTGAACCGGCCCGACAGCGGCAGCGTGCGGGTGACGTCGGCGGTGTAGAGGTTGTCGCCCTCGACCCCGGCGTCCAGCAGCAGCATCTCGGTGGGGTCGAGCCGCCCGTCGTTGCGGATCCAGTGCAGCACGCACGCGTGCGCCCCGGAGGCCACGATCGACTGGTAGCCGACGGCGTTGCCCTCCAGCCGAGAACGCAGGCCGAAGACGCCCTCGACGTATCGCTCGCCGCGCGGGTGCGCGAGGGCCGCGGGCAGCGCGCGCACGACGTCCTCGAAACCGCGCGCGGTCGCGTCCACCGCCTGCTGCAGCTCCGCGATCTCCCACTCGTCCTTGACCAGCCGCAGCTCCGACAGGACCGCGGCCAGCTCGGCGTCGCGGTCGTCGCCCGCGGGGGAGACGAGCGCGTCGACCGAGGCGTCCACCCCGCGCAGCACGCGGGCCGGTCCGCTCAGCGCGGCCGGCAGGGTGTCGATGTGCGCGCACTCGATCTGGTACGCCGCCTCGGCCTCCGCGAGGTCGGGACGGCGGCCCACCCAGAACTCGCCGTACCGCCGGTCGCGGTAGAACTCCTGCGACTCGGCGCGGGACGGGCGGGGGCGCAGGAACAGCCGCGCGGCGCCCGACGGCTCGATCACCAGGACGTCGTCGGGCTGCTGGCCGCCGGTCAGGTAGGCGAACGCGCTGTGCGTGCGGAACCGGTGGTCGTCGTCGTTGCTGCGGGCCCGCAGCGTGCCCGAGGGGATGACGAGCCGCTCGCCGGGCAGGCGTTCGGCGAGCCGCGCCCGCCGCTTGGCGGCGTACGCGGCGACCGGCAGCGGCGCCACGTCCGCGCGGGTGCCGCCCCAGCCGCCGCGCATGAAGTCCGCGAGCGCGTCTGAGATCGGGAGATCATGGCTCCCGGTGTTGAGCTTCTCGGCCATCCAGTGCCCCCAGGGTGCGGTGATATTTCGCCATCGTAGGGGTGGGGGCCCTTGACGAGGTACGACGACCGCTGTTGCCTGGGGAAACAGGATTCGCCGCTCCGGCCGGCCGGCGGGAGCGGAAACGGGGACATGTCCCCCGGGTGCCCCCTGAGAGGCGGTGTCGATGCTCATCGGGACGATCTTGCAGAGTAAGGGAACAGGCGTGGCGACCGTTCCTCCGCACGCCACGGTGTCCGAGCTTCTCGCCCGGCTGGCGGAGCTCAACATCGGCGCGGTCGTGGTCTCCGAGGACGGCCTGTCCATCGCGGGCATCGTGTCGGAACGCGACGTCGTGCGGCGGCTCAACGAGCACGGCGCCGCGCTGCTCACCATGCCCGTCTCGTCGATCATGACCGTGGAGGTGCGCACCTGCGGCCCGGACGCCAACGTCGACGACCTGCGACGCACCATGACCAACCACCGGATCAGGCACGTGCCCGTGGTCCGCGACGGCCGGCTGGCCGGCATCGTCAGCATCGGTGACGTCGTCAAGAGCTCGATCCAGGAACTGGAGAGCGAACGGGAGGCCCTGGTCGGCTACATCAACGGCTGACGCGAGGCACTGCCGGCGTGGGGCGCGGTCACCCGCCTCGCCCCGCGTCCCCGCGGTGAGCGGCGATTTAGACTCGCCTGTGTGAAGCTGAAGCTGGATCTCCACGACATCTACAACAAGGGCAGCGAGATCGACAAGGCGCTGCACGGCATCATCCAGGAGGCCGTACGCAAGAAGGCGACCCAGGTGGAGATCATCCCGGGCAAGGGGTCCGGCCAGCTGAAGAAGAAGGTGCTGCGCTTCCTGGAGCAGAAGGAGATCAAGGCGCTCTACCACCGGATCGACAAGGACGCCAAGAACCACGGCCGCCTGTTCGTCTACTTCCAGTGGAAGTGAACTGACCGCAGCCATCGGGAGTCGGCCGCCTCGTGGGCCGGCCTGCCGCGCGAGCGCACCCGTCGCGGCATGCCCTGGCTCGACGGTCTGAGACGGGGCGCTGGCAGAAAAATGGGTGCGAAGCTCGCCGGGTTCGGTGCGAGGCTGAGCGCGTGAACCATGCGCACACCGTGGTCCTGGTCGAGGGGATCAGCGACAAGTCGGCCATCAGGGCGTTGGCCGAGCGCCGGGGGCGAAACCTCGCGGCCGAAGGCGTCCGTGTCGTGGCGATGGGCGGTGCCACGAACATCGGGGCGTATATCGGCAAGTACGGCCCTCCCGGTCGCAATCTCCGGCTGGCCGGGCTGTGTGACGCCGGCGAGGAAGGCGCCTTCCGGAGGGGGCTCGAGCGCGCCGGCCTTGGGTCCGATCTCGGCAGGAGCGATCTGGAGGCGCTCGGGTTCTTCGTGTGCGTGGCCGACCTGGAAGACGAGCTGATCCGCGCCCTCGGCACCGCCGCGGTGGAACGCGTCGTCGATGCCGAGGGCGAGCTCGGCTCGTTTCGCACACTGCAGAAGCAACCCGTGTGGCGCGGGCGCAGCACTCACGACCAGCTGCGCCGGTTCATGGGAGCAGGCAGCGGCCGCAAGATCCGCTACTCGGGCCCGCTCGTCGCGGCGTTGGAGCTCGATCGTGTGCCGCGGCCCCTGGACGGGCTGCTGGCCCGTCTATGAGGCTGCTCACCGGCACGTGTTTTCACCCTGGCCGGCCGGTCCAGTTCTTGGGTCCGCCTCCGCCCCCTTCCCCGGGACATCGCCGAGGTGAGGAGCCTGAGGGATCGGAGCCGGTCCTACAGGCCGAAGAGCGACTACCATCCGCCTGGTGATCAGATTCCGCTTCGCGTTGACGCGGTTGGGCGGGGTCGTCCCTTGGGGTGATGAGGATCGGAGCCTGCACTGGTTCGGACTGACCGAAGGCTGGTATTGGATCGAACTGGCTGATCACGAGTTGCTGCGCTACGTGCCGGGCCCACCTCGGCATGCGGATTCCACGGCGCGCCCATATGTCGACTACTACCTGGCTCGCCTATGGGAGGACGTCATCGAGATGACACCGGCCGTACTCGAACCGGTGCCGGCCGATCTCCTCGATTTCGTCACCGCAGGTCACGACGCCTGGCGGCCGGTGAACAGCGATGCGGCATCGACCGCCGCGGTCTGGTACGACGAACACACCTTGGATCTCGGCTACATTCAGCAACCACCCCGCATCAGGGCGTGGCGTACCGTCAGCGACGAACTCGACACGGTGACAGTGACCTGGCGGCACGACGCGGGAGTGACCAGGCGATGGCCGAGCTTTGGACGCTCTCGAAACGATCGGCGAGTGCGCGCAAGGACGTCGGAGTCGCCGACCGGGGGTAGACCGGCCGACGGCCCGTGACGCATGGCCCTGGCCGCGCTGGTACTCAAGCCGCTGATCGCGACCGGCGCGGTATCGAGCTCGTGTTCTCCGGTCTCCGGGTGACCGAACTCCCCATCGGCTACGCGCCTTTCACAGGGCCGGGTGGTGACGTCCCGGTGCCGGTTAGGCGGTCCCACCACCCTGCGCCGGCGTCCGACCGGGTCGGCGTTGGTCTGGCCGGGATGGTGGAACGGCCTGCCATACCGAGGACGTCCTGGCCGGCCGGTTTCAGAGCCAGTAGGTGTCGTGGTGGAGGAAGAACTCCGCCTTCTCCTCTTCGCTCTTGTCCGCGAGCGTGAGCAGTCCCTCGAAGTAGCCCTCCCGGGGCGCGCCCGGCGCGAAGTGCAGCAACATCGACGCCGGCGCTCCCGACTCGTTGCGGAACGCGTGTACGCCACCCTCCGGGACGTGCACGAAGTCGCCGGGACCGGTGTCGATCCAGCGCCGTCCGTCGTAGATCCGCACCGTGCCGGAGAGGATGTAGAACGATTCGGAGATCGACCGGTGGAAGTGCGCCGCCGGACCGCTGGGCTCCGGTCCCATATCCCAGCGGTAGAGCCCGAACTGCCCGTTGGTCGTCGCGCCGGTCGCCAGATAGTGCACCGTGGTTCCGCTCGGATAGACCAGCTCGGGCGCGGCGTCCGGGCGCCGGTACGACGCCGTCGGCTCGCCGGTGTCACCGTGGTAAGACGGCGGTGGATAGGTCAATGGTCGCCCTCTCATCAGGTTCGGGTCGCTGCCGCTCGGGTGCGAGTTCTTCTACGTCTCCCCGCATTGCTCGGTGCTCATGTCGTCCGGTGCGCACGGCAGCACGTGCAGATCGAGATCGACGGTACGCGGACGGCCCGCCGAGGTGCAGGTGGCGTACGCCCTCGGCTGCCGGTGCCGTCGCGGGTCTTCCCGTACGGCAGGGCGAGTTCGGTGTGGAGGGCGTCCTCCTCGCAGACAGTGGTGACGGCGGGAGTGCGGGCAGGGAAGCCGACCTCGGTCAGCGGTTTCTCGGCCGAGCATGGGGCCCGCATGCGGCCGGGACGCCCCGCAGCCGGAGGTCATGGCGGGGACCGGGACGATGGGCGGGACCAGGCGAGTGAGGGAACGCATGACGAGGTTCGTTACCCCGGGCTCCGTCGGTGCACTCGCCGGCCGCCGGCTCATGCGGGAAGGAGTTCATGGGGTGGCAGCCATCCGGGCCGACCACGCGCGGGCCTCCTGCTCGGGAGGACGTGCGCGAGCAGCGTGAAGAGCTTCAGCGGTTGGCGAATACCGACATGTCGGAGAGTGCGGGTTCCTCGCGGATGGCATCGATGCGGGGAGCGCCTCCAGCGCGAGGCCCGTTTCCGCGGCCCGCGAGACGGCAGGCGAGGCAGCCGTCGTGGCCCGTCATCGGGTCCTTCACCCGCCAGTCCCACTGCTCGGGAGGTCGCGGGCCGCTGGGCTTGCCCCAGCCCGCCAGGTGCAGCGCCCAGGTGACCGGGCCGCCCAGGGCGATCACGCCGATGCCGAGCCAGATGCCGAGGGACGAGGGGGCGCACGTCGCCACGCCCGCGGTCGCGCAGCCGAACAGCACGACCACGCAGCCGGTCCAGCCCGCGACCGTGTGCCCGAGGTCCACATCGTCGTGCATGCCGCTCATGATTCTCCTCGACGATGAGACAATTATCTCGCGAACTAAACATCTTAGATTCTAAGGAGATTCCGGATGGACGGCAAGCCGCGCCCGGAGGCGACGCCCGAGCAGGCTCTCGCCGGCATGGATCAGTTGATCGCGCTCAGCCTGGTCGGGCAGCACGACATCGCCCAGCGGCTCGGGCTGAACGTCACCGACGTCACCTGCCTGGGCTTCATCCTGGCGGCCGGGGACGACCCGATCAGCGCTGGCGCGCTCGCCGAGCAGGCCGGCCTGACCACGGGCGCGGTGACGGGCGTGCTGAACCGGCTGGAGAAGGCCGGGTACGCGCACCGGCAGCCGGACCCGGAGGACCGCCGTCGGGTGCGGGTCGTCGCCGACCCGGCCGCGGCCGCTACCGCCGCGGCCGTCTACGAACCCTTCTACCGTCGGCTGAACGAGCTGTTCGCCGACTACACGCCCGCGGAGATCGCCGTGCTGTCCGACTGGTTCACCCGCGCGGGCGACCTGATGCGGGCCTACCTGGAGGAGATCCGGCACGAGCAGCTCGCCGCCATGCCCCGCGCCCGGCGCACGCGGAGTCGTTGACGCCGCCGCGCCCTGCCCGCCGCCCTCCTCCACCCGGCCGCCCCGCCCGTGGGCCCGGGCCATCAGAGGGGGGTCAGCGGTCGTCGACGACCCGGCCGTTCAGGGCGGTGGCGTCCTTGGTGAGGGACATGGTCAGCGGCGCCTCGGGGAAGGTGGGCAGTGCGGCGAGCGCGGCGCCCATCTGCTCAGCGGTCTCCCAGTGCCAGGTGTCGGTGTAGGTGCCATCCTCGAGCTGGACCAGCACGGTGTGGGTGAGCCCGGGGTGCCCCTCCCTGACGGTCGCGATCAGCGAGCTCCTGCGGGCCAGGAACTCCTCCAGGTCGGCGTCGGCGACGGAGTAGCGGTGCGAGCGGACGGCGGACATGTCGGTGTCTCCTTCTGTGCGTGGGGGTCGGGGAGGGGGCTTACCAGCTGCCGGCGATCTGCCGGACCGGGGCGTTCAGGCGGTTGAAGAGGTTGGTGACGGCGGTCATCAGCAGGATCGAGGCCAGCTGCTTCTCGTCGAAGTGGTCGGCGGCGTTGTCCCAGACCTCGTCGGAGACGGCGTCGGCGCGGTCGGCCAGCCGGGTCGAGGCCTCCGCCAGCTCCAGCGCGGCCCGCTCGGCGTCGGTGTAGTACGGAGTCTCGCGCCAGGCGCTGACGAGGCCGATGCGCTCGTCGCTCTCGCCGAGCTTGCGCAGGCTCTTGAGGCCGGCGTCGACGCAGGCGCTGCAGCCGTTGATCTGGCTGACCCTCAGGTGGACCAGCTCCAGGAGCTCCTGGGGAAGATCCTGCGACTGAGCGGCCTTCATCAGCTCCATGATCGGCTTCATCGCGGCGGGGATGATCACGGCGGGGTTCTTCATCCGGGCTTCCATCGTGTTCCCTCCATATTGGTTCGGGTGAGATCCGTCTTGGTTCGCGTGAGATCAGAGTGACCGCCCGGATTGATACATTCGCTATGCGCGCACGATGCGATCGTGATGGGGGGACGATGCTGCGCTTCATCCTTCTCGGCCCCGTCCAGATCGTCGTGGACGGCGCGCCTCTGACGGGCGTCGCCCCACGTCATCGGGCTGTCCTGGCCTATCTCCTGCTCAACGCCGGCCGGGTGATCGGCATCGAGCGGCTGATCGACGCGATGTGGGGCTACGACCGGCCCGACACCGCCCGATCGCAGATCCACGCCTCGATCACCGCGATCCGCAAGGTGCTGCGTGGCGCGGGAGCCGTACGGCTCCTCGAGACGCGCGCCGGCGGCTACCTCGCGCAGCCGGAGCCCGGACAGGTCGACGCGCAGGAGTTCACCGATCTGGTGGCCGCCGGTGAGCTGCGCAGGGCCCTGGACCTGTGGAGCGGCGAGGCGCTGGAGGACGTGCACGCGCATTACGTCACCGGCGTCCGGGAGCTCTGGAACGACCGGCGGCTGTCGGCGTACGAGCGCCTGGTGGAGGGCGAGCTCGCCGCCGGGCGGCACGCCGATCTGCTCGACGAGCTCGCCGCCCAGGTGGCCGCCAACCCGCTGCGCGAGAAGCTCAACGGCCACCTCGTCCTGGCCCTGCAGCGGGCGGGGCGGCAGCCCGACGCCCTGGCCGCCGCGCGCGCCTACCGTACGGCTCTCGCGGACGAGCAGGGCCTCGACCCCGGGCACGCCTTCACCGAACTGGAGCGGGCGGTGCTGGCGGACGATCCGGCCCTGCGCCTGGCCGATGCGGCACCGGTGGTTCCCGCCCCGACGTCCCGCTCCACCTTCCTGCCCTACGACATCCCCGATTTCTCCGGGCGGGCCGCCGAACTGGAGCGGCTCGCGGACGAGCACCACAACGAACACAACGGGCCGGCGGTCGTCACGATCGACGGCATGGCCGGGATCGGCAAGACCACGCTCGCCGTCCACGCGGCCCACCGGCTGGCCGCCCACTATCCGGACGGCCGGCTCTTCATCGACCTGCAGGCCCACACCGCGGGCCGGGAGCCGATCGACGCCGCCGCGGCGCTGGAGGCACTCCTCCGCCAGCTCGGGGTGCCCGCCGACCGCATCCCGGTCACCCTGGGCGAGCGGAGCGCCCTGTGGCGCGCCGAGCTGGCCGAACGCCGCGTGCTCGCGGTGCTGGACAACGCTCTCGACGCCGAGCACGTGCGCCCCCTGCTGCCGGGGCGCTCCGACACCCTCGTCCTGATCACCGGCAGGCGGCGGCTCGTCGACCTGGACGGCGCCCGGGCGCTGTCGGTCGACGTGCTGGGCGAGGCGGAGGCGGCCGAGCTGTTCGAGCGGATCGTGGGCGAACGCGCTCACCGGGAGCCGGACGCCGTACGCGAGGTGCTGCGGCTGTGCGGGTATCTTCCGCTCGCCGTCCGGATCTCCGCCGCCCGCCTCCAGCACCGCCCGCGCTGGACCGTGTCCTACCTGGCCGGCCGGCTGCGGGACCATCGCCGGCTCCTGGACGGGGTGTCGGCGGCCTTCGCCCTCTCCTACGAGCAACTCCACGAGGACGAGCAGCGCATGTTCCGCCTGCTCGGGCTGGTGCCCGGGCGCGACATCGACGCCTGCGGAGCCGCCGCGCTGGCCGGGATCTCGGAGGACGAGTCGGAGGAGCTCCTCGAAGGCCTCCTCGACGCCCACATGCTCCTGCAGCTCGAACCGGGCCGCTACACCTTCCACGACCTGCTCCGCGTGCACGCCCGCTCGCTCGCCGAGGACGACGGCGCCGTCATGCGGCTGCTCACCTACTACCTGCACCGCTCCCGCGCGGCCATGGACCGGCTCTTCCCGCACACGGTGAGCCAGCGGGAGGGCATCCCCCAGCCGGCCGCCCCGATGGCGCCCATCCGCGACGCCGCTGAGGCGATCGCCTGGCTCGACGCCGAGCGCTCCAACATCATCGCGACCGCCGTCCACGGACCCGAGATCTGCCTGGGCATGCTGGCCCTGGCGATGCGCCCCTACCTCGACCGGCACGCGCACCACGACGACGCGCTCACGCTGCACACCCTGGCGCTGCGGCGCAGCCGGACGCTCGGCGACCGCGAGGTCCAGGCGCGAGCGCTCACCGACCTGGCGTGGACCTACTGGCGGCTCGGCGAGTACGAGCGGGCGGAGGAGCACGCCCACCAGGCCCTCGACCACTGGGCCCTCGACCACTGGGCCCTCGACGCGTGCGAGGATGCCGGCGAGCGCGCTCGGGCACTGCTCACCCTGGGGCACGTGGCCCTGCGCCGCGGCCGGGACACCGAGGCGGAGCAGCACCTCAAGCAGGCGCTCGACCTCACCAGGATCGGCGCCGACACCTGGGGCGAGGCCGACGTGCTCGGCATCCTCGCCCTCGTCCTCGACCGGGCCGGCCGCCCGGAAGAGGCCCGGCGCCATCTCGACCTGGCGCTGGCGCTCCACCGCAAGGTGGGCAACCCGGCCGGAGAGGCGGTGATCCTCGACCACCTCGGCGTCGTCCTCCGGCGCCAGGGCGAGCTCGCCCAGGCGCGCACCCGCCACGAGCAGGCCGCGGCGCTCCACCGCACGCTCGGCAACATCGCCGACGAGGCTGCCGCGCTCAACGGGCTGGCCGAGGCGGCGGGCGACCCGGCTCGGGCGGTCGAGGAGCACACGGCCGCGCTCGCGCTCGCCGGCCTGACACGCAACCGGCCGGAGCAGGCGCGCGCTCACGACGGGCTGGCACGCGCCCACCTCGCACTCGGGCACGCGGAGCAGGCGGGTGAGCACGGGCGGCTGGCTCTCGGCCTTTACGGGGAGCGTTCCGGAGGCCGGGAAGGTCCGCGACTTCCTCGAGCGTGCCGGAGAGCCCGCCGCGCCGACGGCGGACGCGGCGCGGCGGTAGGTCGTCAGCCGCCGAGCACCGCGCCGAGAGCGGTCAACGCCGCGGCGGCGTCCTCGCCGGTGGCGCGCAGGGTCACGGTCTGCCCGCTCGTGGCGCCCAGGCCCATCAGCGACAGCACGCTGCGCGCGTCGACCGAGCGAGAGCCGTACGAGAGGGTGACGGCCGAGGTGAAGGCGGCGGCGGTCTGGGCGAGCGCGCTCGCGGGGCGGGCGTGCAGGTCCTCGGTCAGGACGATCGTGCGCTCGCCGGCGCCGGCCTCGGGGGCCGCGGGTTCAGGGCTCGCCGTGGGCTCAGAGCTTACGGACATGCCACGCCTCCTCGGCCGCCGCCAGCACACCGTCCAGCGAGGCCCCGCCGCCCGCCGCGACGACCGCGGAGATGGCGCCCTCCACGAACGGCACGTCGGCGATCACGACGTCACCCGGGGTCTGCAGCAGCCTGGCGGTGAGCACCGAGCTGCCGAGGTCGGGGATCAGCACGACGCCGTCCCCCCGGTTCACCTCCTCGATGGCGGCGGTCACCCGGTCGGGGCTGGTGCCGAGCCCGCCGTCCTCGGTGCCTCCCGCCGCCGCCAGCGGCACCTGCGCGCCGCCGATCTGCCTGGCCATAGCGGCCACCTCCGCGGCCAGGCCGCTGCTGTGTGAAATGAGTACGATGCCAACCATTCGTTACTCCTGAAGATCGTTCGGCATAATCGAAAAGTGATCCAGTCGGTGGAGCGCGCCGCGCTCATCCTGAAGGCCCTCGGGTCAGGCACCCCCCGGCTCGGGGTCACCGAGATCGCCGAGCGGGTCGGCCTGGCGAAGCCGACCGTGCACGGGCTGCTGCGCACGCTCGCCGCGTGCGAGCTGGTCGTGCAGGACCCCGACACCGGCAAGTACGCGCTGGGGCCCGCCGTGCTGCAACTCGGCAACGCCTATCTGGAGGGATCGGAACTGCGGGCCAGGAGCCTGCTGTGGGCCGACTCCCTGGCCCAGCGCGTCAACGAGGCCGTCTGGGTCGGCACGTTGTCGGGGAGCCGGGTGATCGTGCTCCACCACGTGTTCCGGCCCGACGACGTCGTGCAGATCCTGGAGGTGGGCGCGGCGATCCCGTGGCACGCCTGCGCGCTCGGCCACGCCATCGCCGCCCACGACCCGCGCGGGGAGGAACTGCTGTCGGACGACCTCGCCCCGCTGACCGGGCTCACCAGGACCGGCCGCGACGACCTGGAGCGGGCGCTCGCGGAGGTGCGCCGCCGGGGGTACGCGGTCGAGGACCAGGAGGCGGCGCTGGGGGACGCGGGCGTCGCCGCGCCGGTCTTCTCCAGGGACGGCTCGGTGGCCGGCGCCGTCGCCGTGGTCGGGCCGGTCGAGCGGGTGCTGGACCCGGCGCGGCGGGAGGAGATCGCGCTGGCCGTGCGCGAGACCGCGCGGGCGCTCTCGCGCGACCTCGGCGCGCCCCGCTCCGCCGTGACCGGAGGCCCGGCCACCTGACCGGTCCCGGCCCGGTGCGGTCCGGCCGCGCAATGCTCCGCCGTGCCCGGGGGCCCGGCCACCTGACCGGTCCCGGCCCGGTGCGGCCCGGCCGCGGCTCACGGTCATCGGCTCGCGGTCATCGGGAGGCGGTCATCGGGAGGCGGCGGCCTTCAGCGCGCCGAACAGCAGAGCCGTCGAGGCGGCGCCGGGATCCTCGTGCCCGACGCTGCGCGGCCCGAGGTAGCTGGCCCGCCCCTTGCGCGCCTGCAGCGGGACCGTCGCCCTGGCGCCCTGCTCGGCCGCGGCGGCCGCCGCCTCCAGCGCCTCCTGCGGCTTCAGCCCGTCCCGTACGGCCCGGGCCAGCGCCTTGGCGGCCGGGGCGAGGGCGTCGACCATGGTCTTGTCGCCCTCCGCGGCTGCGCCGAGGCGCTGGACGCCGGACAGGGCCGCGTTCAGGCCCGTGCTCAGCTCGGCCGGCGAGATCTCGGCGGCCTCGCCGAACGCCTTGCCCATCTCGCGGAAGGCGGTGCCGTACAGGGGGCCGGAGGCGCCGCCGACCTTGCGGATCAGCGTGGAGCCGACGAGGACGAGGAGCGCGCCCGGCGTCTGCGGGGACGCGCCGGCGAGCGCCTCCTGTGCGGCGGTGAAGCCGCGGTCGAGGTTGGCGCCGTGGTCGGCGTCGCCGATCGCGGCGTCCAGTTGGGTGAGGTGGTCGCGCTGCGCCCGCACCGCGGCGGCGATCTCCTCGATCCAGGCGGCGAAGAACTGGGTGTTCACCAGGGGACTCCAGAGGGTCGGATGGCGGTCAGCGGCCCCAGCGCAGCGCCGGTGTCTCCACCGGCGCGTCCCAGAGCCGGGTGAGCTCGCCGGTCAGCGAGCACGTCGTCACCGAGAAGCCTTGCATGTCGAGGCTGGTCACGTAGTTGCCGACCAGGCTGCGCACGGCCGTCGCGCCCTTCTCGCGCAGGTACGCCTCCACCTCGGCGAAGACGATGTACAACTCGATGAGCGGCGTCCCGCCCATGCCGTTGACCATGACGAGCGTCTCGCCGGACAGCGGCAGGTCGGCGTCGATCGCGTCCATGGCGGTACGGACGATCTCGCGGGCCTCGCGCATCGGCGCGCGGGTGCGGCCGGGCTCGCCGTGGATGCCGATGCCGAGCTCGATCTCCGTGTCTCCCAGCTCGAAGGTGGGCTTGCCCGCGGCCGGGACCGTGCAGGGCGTCAGCGCCACCCCGAACGAGCGGCTGCGCTCGTTGACCTCCCGGGCGACCCGCGCCACCTCGGCCAGGGGTGCGCCGGTCTCGGCCAGCGCACCGGCGATCTTCTCCACGAACAGCGTGGCCCCGGTGCCCCGGCGCCCCGCCGTGAACAGGGAGTCCCGCACCGCCACGTCGTCGTTGACGAGCACGGTCGCCACCTCGACGCCCTCGTCGCCGCTGAGCTCGGCGGCCATCTCGAAGTTCAGCACGTCGCCCGTGTAGTTCTTCACGATGTGCAGCACGCCCGCGCCGCCGTTCACGCCCTTGGTCGCCTCGATGAGCTGGTCGGGGACGGGGGAGGTGAAGACCTCGCCGGGGCAGGCCGCGTCGAGCATGCCGTAGCCGACGAACCCGCCGTGCAGCGGTTCGTGACCCGAACCGCCGCCGGAGACCAGGCCGACCTTGCCCGGCCGGGGGGCGTCGGCGCGGAAGACCACCTTGTTCTCGATGTCGACGCGGAGCGAGGGGTGCGCCGCGGCGATGCCGCGCAGGGCGTCGGTGACGACGGAATCGACACTGTTGATGAGCTTCTTCATGATGCGGTCCCTACTGCCGTGGTCGTGCTCTCCAGCTTCGTCCTTCCTCGCGAGGCCGCAAGCGCCGTGTAGGCGAGTGCCCCGATCAGCCCGCCCGCGAACTCCCCGATGAAGTAGGCCGGCAGCTGGTTCCAGCTCACCGCGCCGCCCCAGGCCGCGTCCACGAGGAACGGGCCCGCGTAGCGGGCCGGGTTGATCGCGGCCCCGGTCGCCGGGCCCACGATGACGATGATCGCGAAGACGATCGAGCCGATCGCCATCGGCGCCCACCCGGGCGCGGCCCGCCGGTCCAGCACCCCGAAGACGACGAAGACCAGGATGAACGTGCCGATCGCCTCGATCAGCGTGCCGCGGGCGAAGCCGACCTCGGGGGCGTACGCGGTCACGCCGCCTCCGGCGGCCCTGGCGGCGTCCGCGCCGAGCGTCACGAAGATCCCGAGTGCGCCGGCGAGGGCTCCGGCGACCTGCGCCGCGACGTAGCCCGGCACCTCGCGCCAGGGGAAGCGGCCGGTCGCGGCGAGGGCGACGGTGACCGCCGGGTTGATGTGGGCGCCGGAGATGTGCCCGATTGCGTACACCGTGCCCACGATGACCAGCATGAACGCGAAGCTGATCATGCCGAGCTGGGCCATGGAGAAGGGGGCGTGGGAGCCCGCGGCGATGACCCCGGTGGCCGCGGCGGATCCGGCGCCGACGTACACGAGGAAGGCGGTGCCGAGCAGTTCTGACAGGAGCTTCTGGAACGTGGAGGGGGGTGAGTCGTTCATGAGACCGTCCAGAGTGCGAACGTCGTTCGATAATGTCGAACGCGGTTTCATAGAAGTTAAATCTGGAGGCCATCCGCGTCAAGGGCCCAGGCGCGTACGCGGAGGGCCTGGGCCTGCCCCGGAAGCGTGTGGGGGCGGGGCGCCGCCGGTCCGCCTGCCCGCGCGGCCTTCCCGGACGGCGATATCGCGACGATCCATACGCCGGGCCTATATGGAGACGGCATATGGCGTTCCGGGGGGACGGTGTAGGAGGATCGCAGGGGTGTGCTGACCATGGGGAGGCGGAATGTCGGTGTTGCAGGATTTGGTGGACGGCATTCGGAGCGGGGAGATCGAGGTGCTCGACCTCACCGCGCCGCTGAGTGACAAGACACCGATCCTGTCGCTGCCCGAGCCGTTCGGCCAGACGGTCCCGTTCTCGATGCAGGAGATCAGCCGGTACGACGACCGCGGCCCGGCCTGGTACTGGAACAACTTCACCACCGGGGAGCACACCGGCACGCACTTCGACGCCCCCGTCCACTGGGTGACCGGGCGCGACGGCGAGGACGTCTCGCAGGTGGCCCCCGCCAGGCTGATCGCACCCGCCGTGGTGCTCGACTTCAGCGCGCAGTCGGCAGCGAACCCCGACTTCCTGCTGGAGATCGACCACGTCAAGGCGTGGGAGGCCGAGCACGGGCCGCTGCCCGACGGAGGCTGGCTGCTGTACCGCACCGGCTGGGACGTGCGCGCCCACGACCAGGCGGAGTTCCTGAACGCAGACGAGACGGGGCCGCACACGCCCGGCATGTCGCCCGCCTGCGCCCGCTACCTGGCCGAGGAGACGCCCATCGCGGGCATCGGGGTGGAGACCGTGGGCACCGACGCGGGCGCCGCGCACTCCTTCGACCCCGCCTTCCCCTGCCACTCCTACCTGCTCGGCGCGGGGAAGTACGGCCTGACCCAGTTGCGCAACCTCGACCGGCTGCCGCCGACGGGCGCGGTGGTGGTCGCGGGCCCGCTGCCGATCGTCGGCGGCTCGGGCAGCCCGGTGCGCGTGCTCGCGCTGGTGGAGCGGTGAACGTCGCGGAGGCCGTCGGCGCGGCCCTCGCCGCCCTCGGCGTACGGGCGGCCTTCGGCGTCGTCGGCAGCGGCAACTTCCACGTCACCAACGCCCTCGTCGAGCACGGCGTGCGGTACGTCGCGGCGCGGCACGAGGGCGGGGCCGCCACGATGGCGGACGCCTACGCCCGGATGAGCGGCACGGTCGCCGTGCTCACCGTCCACCAGGGTCCCGGCCTGACCAACGCGCTGACCGGCGTCACCGAGGCGGCCAAGAGCCGGACCCCGCTGCTCGTGCTCGCACCGGAGGTGACCTCGCCCACCTCCAACTTCCGGATCGACCAGACCGCGCTCGCCGAGGCCGTGGGCGCGCACTGCGCCAGGGTCGGGTCGGCCGCCACGGTCGTGGACGACACCGTGATGGCCTTCCTCGCCGCCCTGCTCGGGCGCCGGACGGTGGTGCTCAACCTGCCGCTGGACGTGCAGGCCGAGACGCTGCCCGAGGAGGCCGCCGAGGCCGTGCGCGAACTGCTGGCCGGCCGGGGCGGCGCGCACCGCGGCGTGGCGAGCCGCGTGCCGGCGGCGTGGGGGCTGACGTTCCCGGTCGAGTCCGGGGGCGGCGTGGAGCCGGAGGGGCTCCCGGCGGAGCCGTCCGACGAGCTGACGCGGTTCGCGCGGATGCTGGCGGAGGCGGAGCGGCCGGTCTTCGTGGCCGGCCGGGGAGCCCGCGGCTCGCGGCGGGAGCTGGAGGCGCTCGGCGAGCGGGTGGGAGCGCTGTTCGCCACCTCGGCGGTCGCCAAGGGCCACTTCCACGGCAGCCCCTGGGATCTCGACGTGAGCGGCGGTTTCGCCACCCCGCTCGCGGCCGAGCTGATCCGCGGCGCCGACCTCGTCGTCGGCTGGGGCTGCTCGCTCACGATGTGGACCACCCGGCACGGCGCGCTGATCGGGCCGGAGGCCAGGGTCGTCCAGGTGGACCTCGACCCCGATGCGCTCGGCGTGCACCGTGACATCGACCTCGGCGTGGTCGGCGACGTACGCGAGACCGCGCGGGCGGTCGCCGCCCTGCTCGGGGACCCCGGGACGGAGGGCGGGGCGGCCACGCGCGGCTACCGCGCCCCGGAGATCGCCGAGCGTGTCGCCCGCGAGGGGCGCTGGCGCGACGTGCCGTACGAGGACCTGAGCTCCGGGGAGCGCATCGACCCCCGCACGCTGACGATCGGGCTCGACGACCTGCTCCCGCAGGAGCGGCTGGTGGCCGTCGACTCGGGCAACTTCATGGGGTATCCGTCGATGTTCCTCACGGTCCCGGACGGCGGCGCGTTCTGCTTCACCCAGGCGTACCAGTCGATCGGGCTCGGCCTGGCCACCGCAATCGGCGCGGCCGTCGCGCGGCCCGACCGGCTCGCGGTCGCCGCGCTCGGTGACGGCGGGGCCCTGATGGGCGTCGCGGAACTGGAGACGGTCGTACGGCTCGGCCTGCCGATGGTGGTCGTGGTCTACGACGACGACGGGTACGGCGCGGAGGTCCACCACTTCGGCCCGCACGGGTTCCCGCTCGGCACGGTCACCTTCCCACCCGCCGACATCGCCGGGATCGCCCGGGGCTTCGGCTTCGAGGCGGTGACCGTACGGCGGGAGGAGGACCTGTCGGGGGTGGCCGAGTGGCTGAAGGGGCCGCGCGACAAACCCCTGCTCGTCCACGCGAAGGTCACCGCCGACCGCCCGTCGTGGTGGCTGGAGGAGGCGTTCCGCGGCCACTGACGCCTGTGCGCCGGAGTACGCGCACGATGAGGACCTTTGGCCCAGTAAAAGTTACGGATGAGTAGGTTACGGTTTCAGGCATGGCTGAGATCGTGTACCCGCCGGTCCTGCGGACCGCGCTGACCGCCTTCAAACTGCTCGACCTGAGGTTCCACATGGAGGGCACGGAGCGGATACCCCGCAGCGGCGGCGCGGTCCTGGTGAGCAACCACGTCAGCTACCTCGACTTCATCTTCGCCGGCTTCGCCGCCTACCCCGCCGGGCGGCTGGTCCGGTTCATGGCGAAGAAGGAGGTCTTCGACCACCCCGTGTCGGGCCCGCTGATGCGCGGCATGCACCACATCCCGGTGGACCGGTCGGCCGGGGCGGGAGCCTACGACGCCGCCGTACGGGCCCTCAAGGACGGCGAGATCGTCGGCAACTTCGCCGAGGCGACGATCAGCAGGTCGTTCACGGTCAAGGAGATCAAGAGCGGCCCGGTCAGGATGGCGGCCGAGGCCGGAGTGCCCGTGATCCCGGTCGCCCTGTGGGGCGGCCAGCGGCTGTGGACCAAGGGCCGGCCCCGCAAGCTGCTGCAGCGGCATGTCCCCATCACGATCCTGGTCGGCGAGCCGATGCCGCCGGGCGAGGCTTCCACTGCAGGGGACGACGACATCGCCGCGCTCACCGGCGACCTGCGGCGGCGGATGGCGGACCTGCTCGACGAGGCCCAGCGGACCTACCCCGACCGGCGGCGCGGCGTGTGGTGGCAGCCGGCCCACCTCGGCGGCACCGCGCCCACTCCGGAGGAGGCCGCCGCGCTCGACGCCGCCGCCCGGCCCCGCCGCGAGTAGCGCTCCGGAGGTCTGTCCGGTTCCGCAACACGGCCGTTACGCCGGAGGGTTGACCGACGGTCAAGAGGCGGGGATAACTGAGCCCGGGGGCCTCGCAATCCGTACCTTGGAGCCGTGGATGAGCATCGTGCCCCCGCCGCCGCTGGTCGGACGCTCCACTGAGCTGCGGACTCTCATCGACGCGGTGACCCGCCCGCCGGCGGTCGTGCTGGTGGAGGGCGAGGCGGGCATCGGCAAGACCCGGCTCGTCCGCGCCGCGCTCGACCGCCTGCCGTCCGGCGACCGGGCCGTCCTCCTCGGCTACTGCCACCAGATCCGCGAACCCTTCCCGTACGGGCCGGTCTTCGAGGCGCTGCGGGACATCAGAGGACGGCTCCCCGCGGCGCACCGGCTCAACCCGGTCACCGGCGCGCTCCGCGCCCACCTCCCCGAACTGGCCGGCGCGCTGCCGCCCTCGCCGCAGCCCCTGGACGACCCGCGGGCCGAACGCCACCGGGTCTTCCGCGCGATACGCGCCCTGCTGGCGGCCGTCGGCCCGGCCGTGCTCGTCGTCGAGGACCTGCACTGGGCCGACGACGGCACGCTCGACCTGCTGCGCTTCCTGGCCGGGCAGCCGCCGCGGGAGCTGGCGGTGGTCGCGACGTGCCGGCGCGACGGCGTCGCCGGTCCGCCGCTCGGCCGGGCCTACCGGCACCAGCCGGACACCGCCAGCGTGGTCGTACGGCTGGCGCCGCTGGACGCCTCCGGCGTGGCCAGCCTGGCCGGCGCGCTGCTGGAGCGGTCCGACCTGTCTCCCGGGTTCGTCACGCGGCTGCACGAGCGCACGGCGGGCATCCCGTTCGTGGTGGAGGAGCTGGTCCGTTCCCTGCCCGCCTCCCTGCCCGGCGCGGACGATCCGGACGCGCTGGACCGTGCCGTCGACCGCGTCGGCGTCCCGCTGCTGCTGCGCGAGGCGATGGCCGAGCGGATGACCTGCCTGTCCCCGGCGGCGGCCGGAGCGGTCCGGGCCGCGGCGGTGCTGCGGCTCCCCGCGGCAGAGCAGCTGATCACCGCGGTCGGCGGCGACCCGGCCGCGCCGAACACGGCCGGGCAGGGCCCCGGCGGACTGAGCGCTGTCGGATTGGGCCCCGGCGGACTGAGCGCTGTCGGATTGGGCCCCGGCGGACTGGGCGCAGTCGGATCGGGTTCTGCCGGACTGGCCGAGGCGCTGCGCGCCGGGGTCCTGCACGAGCACCCGGGCGGCCGGTACGGCTTCCGCCACGCGCTGGCCCAGCAGGCCGTCTACGACGCCATCCCGGGCCCCGAACGCCGGGCGGCGCACGTCCGGGCGATGGCCGCGCTCGCCGCGACGGACGCGCCGCCGCTGGTGCAGTTGGCCTTCCACGCCCGGCAGGCCGGGGACACCGACGCCTGGGTACGCCACGGCACCGCCGCCGCCCAGCAGGCCGCCGCGCTGGGCGACACCGCCCTGGCCGTCGAGGTGGTCGAGGGCATGCTCGACGACCCCGACCTGCCGGTGCGGGACAGGGGCCCGCTGGTGCTGATGCTGAGCCGCTTCGCGGCGACGGGCCTGTCGCACCAGCGGGTGGTGCGGCTGCTGCGCCAGGTGCTGCGGGGCGACTTCCTGTCCCGGGACGTGCGCGGCGAGGTGCGGCTCAACCTCGGCGTCGTCCTGTCCAACCAGGCGGGCGACGCCGCCGCGGGGCGGCCCGAGATCATGGCCGCCCTCGCCGAGCTGGACGACCGGCCGACGCTGGCCGCCCGCGGCTGGGCCAGCATGGCGATGCCGGAATGGGGCGCCGAGTCGCTGGCGGAGCACGCGGAGTGGATGGCCCGCGCCGAGGCGCTCGTCGCCACCGCCGACAACCCGGAGCTGTCGGCAGCGGTCCTCGCCAACCGGGCCTCCTTCGAGATGACGACCGGCTCTCCCGGCGCGTTCGACGTCGCCGCCCGGCTTCCGGCCGCCGACCCGCGCACGGCGGTCCGGAGGGAGGTCGCCCGGGCGTACTGCAACCTGCACGACTCGGCGACCACCGTGGGGCTCTACGCGGCGGCCGAGCGGTTCGCCCGGGAAGGCCGGCGGCTCGCCCTGGAGACCGGCGCGCACTATCCCGCCTTCCTCCTCGACGCCTCCGCGATCCGCAGGGAGTGGCTCACCGGCCGGTGGGACGGGCTCCGCGACCGGGCGGCCTCGCTGGGGGAGTCCGCCACGGAGACGCCGCTGATCGCGGTGGACCTCTGGCTGGTGCTCGGGCTGCTCGCCCTGGCGACGGGCGAATGGGAGGAGGCGGTCAGGCAGTTCCACCGCGCGGGGCTGGACGCGCCGGAGGCCCGCAACGTGCCGGTCGTGACGGCCGCCGCCGGGGGGCTCGTCGACCTGCACCTCGCCCAGGGGGCGGTGGACGAGGCGGTCGCGGAGGCCGGGCGGGCGGTCGCCCGGCTGCGCCGCAAGGGCGTGTGGGTGTGGGGCGCGAGCCTGGTCCCGTCGGCCGTCGCCGCGTTCGCCCGGGCCGGGCACACGGGGGCGGCGGCGGAGCTGGTGGACGAGTACGCCGCCGGGATCGCGGGCCGGGTGGCGCCCGCGGCGCACGCCGCGCTCGACGCCGCCCGCGGTGCGCTCGCCGCCGCCGGACTGCGGCACGCCGACGCCGCCGCCTTCTTCGCCCGGGCCCGCGAGGCGTACGCCGCACTGCCCCAGCCGTACGCGGCGGCGCGGGCGGCCGAGGGCGGGGCGCGGGCCGGGCTCGCGCTCGGGGACGGCGCCGCGGCGGCCGGCTTCCGGGAGGCCGCGGAGTGGTACGGCCGGCTCGGCGCCACCCACGACGCCGCCCGGTGCAGGCGGGTGCTCCGCGACATCGGCGTGGACGTCCCGCTGCCGCGCGGCGGGCGGCGTCCCGCCGGCGCGTTGTCGCAGCGGGAGCGGGAGGTGGCCAGGCTCGTCGCGCTCGGCCGGACCAACCGCGAGATCGCCGACGTGCTCTTCCTGTCCACGCGCACGGTCGAGACCCACGTGGCCACCGTGCTGCGCAAGCTCGGCGTGCGGTCGCGGACCCAGATCGCGCCGCCCGGCTGACCGGCCCCGGACGCGGGGATCCCCGGGACCGGATGCGGTCCCGGGGATCCGTGTAGCCGTCACTCAGAGCGTGATGCTCCACGAGTCGAGGTAGCCGGTGTCGTAGTAGTACTGGTCGCGGACCTCAAGGGTCCAGGTGCCCGCCGCCGTCTGGGTGACGGGGACGGAGTAGGTCCTGGTGCCGAAGGAGGTGCAGCTGGAGCCGCCGCTGGACTTGACCGTGTACCAGGTGCCGTTCGGGCCCTGGAGTCTGATCCGCAGGTCCTCGGCGCAGGTGTGCGAGATCGTGATGCTCAGCTGCACCGGGGAGGCCGCCGTCCCCGTCGCGGTCGAGGTGATCGGGCTGGTGATCGTGGTCAGGTCGTTGATCGTGTAGTTGGTGCCGTTGGTGAACGTGCGCCCCCCGGAGGTGCCCGACACCGTCAGCGTGTACGTCGCGGTGTGGGTGGTGGCGGCCGAGCCGCTGCCCGTGACGGTGACGCTGTAGGTGCCGGCCGGCGTCGACGCGCTGGTGGAGACGGTCAGGGTGGAGGAGCCGCCCGAGGTCACCGACGAGGGGCTGAAGCTCGCGGTGGCCCCGGAGGGAAGCCCGGAGGCGCTGAGCGTGACCGTCTGCGCGCTACCCGAGGTGGTGGCCGTCGCGACCGTGGTGGTGGCCGCCTGGCCGGGCGTCACCGTGCCCGCCGTGGGGTTGAGCGACAGCGAGAATTCGTTGCCCGAGGAGGAGCAGCTCGCCTCGTTCGACTGCGCCGGCACTCCGGCCGCGCTCCACGCCGCCTTGGTGGCCGCGCACTCGGGGCTGCTCGCGCCGTACAGTTCCACCGCCGCCGCCAGCGACGCGGTCCTGACGTTGACGTACTTCCAGGTCGAGGTCTTGCGCTGGAGCGCGCCCATGTAGATCTTGCCGGCCTTCTGGATGCCGATGCCGGTCACGGAGGAGGGGCCGCCCGAGCAGATCGGGCTGCTCGGCTTGCCGCCGCCCGGCGACGAGCCCTCGGCGAGCAGGTAGAACCAGTGGTTCAGCGGGCCGGCCGCGGCGTGCACCTCGGTGCTCGGGATCGAGCTCGAGTAGCAGTTGGGGTCTCCGGCGAGGGACGGGTTGTACATGTAGCGGATCGGCCCGTCGCCGACGAGGTTGACCTCCTCGCCCACCTGGTAGTCCGGCGGGTCGTTCGGGTTGTTGGCGTACGCCTCGGTGAGCGCGCCGAAGATGTCTCCGGTGCCCTCGTTGATGCCGCCGTTCTCGTTGCCGGAGCCGGCGGCGCCGGGGGTCGTCTGGAAGATGGCGTGGCCGAACTCGTGCGCCACGACGTCGATCGGCGTGGCCTGGCGGGCGTTGTCCTGCGAGTGGCCGAAGTTGGTGTAGCTGCCGTTCCAGTACGCGTTGACGTCGGCCAGGCCCACGCGGGCGGGGAAGCCGCCGCCGCTGCCGTTGATGCCGTTGCGGCCGAGCCAGTCGCGCAGCATGTCCCACTCGCGCTGCACGCTGTAGAGCGCGTCGACGCAGGCGGTCTCCAGGTTGGTCCCGCCGCCGTTGCCCCAGGAGTCGTCGGTGCCGGTGTAGGCCGAGCCGTTCTGCCCGCCGCACCTGATCCCGCTGCGGGTGGAGTCGGTCATCGAGTACGAGGTGCCGGAGCCGCTCGTGTTGATGGTGACCGTGCCGTAGTAGTAGCCGTTGCCGGTGCCGGCCTTCACCTGGTCGTAGGAGTCGGCGATCTCACCGGTGGTCGCGTCGACGAAGACGTGCTGGATGCTCGGCTTGCCGTCGGCGATGCCGGAGACGAGGGCCTCCCACGCGAGGCGCGGCTTGTGGCCCCAGGCCAGGACCACCAGGCGCGGGGCCGCGGTGTCGTCGACCCGGGACAGCACGGTCCTGGCCGTCGCGGTCGCGGTCTCGGCGCTGACCGACGGCGAGGTCGGCACGCCCAGGGGGAGGGCGCCGGACGCCGCCTCGGTGTCGCGCACGCGCCCGCCTGCGTCGGTGACCACGACCGCGTCGCCGCCCACGATGGGCAGGCCCTTGTAGGAGCGCTCGTAGGTGACGTAGTACATGCCGCCGCCCGCCGTGACGGCGGTGCGCCGGTAGGTCTCGCTGGGGGACACGCGCAGGTCGTCCAGGCCGCTCGCGACGGCCTGGTCGGCGGCGGCCGCGGCCCGCTGCGCCGGGTCGTCGGCGAGGGACCTGACCGCGCTCTCGCTGCCGGGCGGGGGCTTGGCGGCGGCGACGGTGGGGGGCACCACCACGCCGGTCACGGCCAGCGCGGCGGCGGCCGCGAGCAGTGCTGTGCGCCTCATGGGCGTCTTCCTTTCTCTGCCTCCCACGTGGCGTCCGCCTTGTGAGCGGGGGCCGGCGGTCGCGCCGCCGGGAGACGAGCCCGGGCAGCGGACACTGTGGGATTTGGGGGGTGATGAGAGAAATGGATGGTGATTTCCGCTGTGACGGGCACGAGCGGAGGCGTCTCTCCCATGGCGGAGACGGCTGGGAGAAAAGAGGGGGGTTCTACGTCACGGGCTCCTCGTTTCGCCGACCCGGCCGGGGAAACCGGCCCGTGCGCGACGTTAGAACCATGGTCCGGACGCGAACATCCGTAGTGATATCCGTATATCTACGGAAAAGCGACGGCCTTTGTGCGTAGGGCGTAAGAAAAGCGGCCCGCCACATGGGGGAGGGACGGCGAGCGGAAAAGGCGAGGAGCGCTAGGTTCTATGTCATGGAAAGGATGACCGAGGCGGAGTGGCGCGAGTTCGCGACGAGCGGCACCAGGACCGGCAAACTCGCCATAACCAGGGCGGACGGGCGGCCGCACGTGACCCCGATCTGGTTCGCGCTCGACGGGGACGACGTGGTCTTCACCACCCACGAGGGCGGGGTGAAGGCCAAGGCGCTGCGCCGCGATCCCCGGGCGACCCTGTGCGTCGACGACCAGGCCCCGCCGTACTCGTACGTGATGATCGAGGGTGAGGCGACGCTGTCGGACGACCTCGACGAGGTCCGGCACTGGGCGACCGCGCTCGGCGGCCGCTACATGGGGGAGGACCGGGCCGAGGAGTACGGCCGGCGCAACGGGGTCCCGGGAGAGTTCCTGGTGCGGTTGCGCGTCGGCAAGGTCGTCGCCTTCAAGGACGTCGCGTCCTGACGGGCTCCGGCCACCCCTCATCGTGCGTGGCCGTGCTCGCCGGCGGGAGGGCGAGCCTGGCTCGGCATCGGCACCGACCCGGCCGCGTCCGCCGATCCTGATCGGGGGAGAGAGATCGTGATCGCGGCGGAACCGCCCGGGACCTTCAGCGGAAGGACCGGCGGTAGGCGGCCGGGGTGGTGCGCAGGGCGGTGTGGAAGCGGCGGCGGAGGTTGACCGCCGAGGAGAGGCCGACGCGGGTGGCGATGGTCTCCACGGGCAGGTCGGTCTCCTCCAGCAGGGCGCGGGTGGCGGCCAGGCGGCGTTCCAGCAGCCAGCGGGCGGGTGGCACGCCGAGCTGATCGGTGAACTGGCGGGTGAGGGTGCGGGGGGAGACGCCCGAGTAGGCGGCCATGTCCTTGACGGTGACCTGGTCGGGCAGGCGTGAGAGGAGCCATTCGAGCAGAGGGGCCAGGGAGTCCGGCATGGGGCCGGTGGTGGGGAGGGGCGGGTACTGGCGCTGGCAGCCCTCGCGGTGCGGACCGGCGGCGAGCTGACGGCCGATGCGCATGGCGTGGGCCGCGCCGTGCTCCTGGAGGACCTGGTGAAGGCAGAGGTCCAGGGTGGCGGCCGAGGCTCCGGCGGTGGCGACGTCGCCGTGATCGACGTAGATGACGGTGCTGTCGGGGATGACGCGGGGGTGGCGGGCGGCGAGTTCGCCGGACAGTTCCCAGTGGACGGAGGCGCGGCGGCCGTCCAGGAGGCCCAGGGCGGCAGGGACGAAGATTCCGGCACAGACGGCGACGACGCGGGCGCCTCGGGCATGGGCGTGGGCCACCGCGTGGAGTACGGCGGGCGAGGGCTTGAGAGTCCAGCTCGCGATGACCACGGTGTCGGCGTCGTCGAGGGCTTCGAGACCGCTGTCCACCTGGATGGGGACGCCGAGGGTGGTGGGGAGGGAGCCGGGGTGCTCCGCGCACAGGCTGAAGCTGTAGTGCTGGGGGATGTCGGGACCGTGGTAGCCGAAGACGGCTGAGGCGGAGGTGACCGGGTAGAGCTCCTGGTTCGGGGAGACCAAGGCGACCACGCGATGCGGGTTGGGGGGCGTCGGGGGCGTTTCCGGGCAATCCAGGGGCATGGCGCAAATGTACCCATTGATGTCATTTGGGACACCGGTGCTCTGATCTGCAAAAATCCAGAATTGGGGCTCATGTGGACGAGGAACTTCACCCTCTACTTCGGGGCCCGCACGATCTCGCTGCTCGGTGACGCGATGATGCCCGTCGCCTCGGCGCTGGCGATCGGGAAAGTCCATGGGATCGCGGGCGTCGGCTACGTGCTCGCGCTCTGGACCGCGTCGGCTGTGCTGGTCATGGTCTTCGGCGGGGTCGTCGCCGACCGGATCGGCGCACGGCGCTTGATGATCGGCGCGGACATGGTCAGGGTCGTCACCCAGGGGGCCGTGGCTGTCGCCTTCCTCGGCGGTGCTCCGCCGTACGCCCTGTTGCTGGTGACGGCGTTCTTGTCGGGCACGGCCGCCGGGATGTTCGAACCGGGCGTGAACGGCATGGTCCCCCTGGTCGCCGAAGATCCGCAGCGGGCCAACGCGACGCTGAAGATCGCAGAGGCGGTCACCCAGATGGCGGGTCCCGCACTGGCCGGAGTCCTCGTCGTCGTCACAGGGCCGGTCTTCGTCTACACGGTGGACGCCGCGACGTTCCTGGTCAGCGGGGTGTGCCTGCTGCTGGTCCGGGTCGCCGTACCCAGGCCGGAGCCCTCCGACGTGCTGAACGACCTGCGCAGGGGCTGGGAGGAGTTCACGGCCAGAAGCTGGATGTGGTCGGTCATCCTGGTCTGGGTGTTCTGGGGCGTTCTGGTGATCGGGCCGTACGTGCCGCTGTCGTCGCAGGTCATCGGGGCGGACTACGGCTGGGTGATGGCGGCGCTCGGCCTCGGCACCGTGCTGGGCGGGCTGGTGGCGATCAGGCTCAGGCCGCGCAGGCCGCTGGCGGCCGGGGCGGTGGCGCTGAGCGGGTACGTGGCGGTGCCGCTGACGGTCGCGCTCGGGCTGCCGCTGCCGCTGCTGATGGCCGGGCACCTGCTCGGGGGGTGCGCGTTGGCGTTCTGGTCGGTGATGTGGTCGACCAGCGTGCAGACGCAGGTCGCGCCGGACGTGGTGAACCGGGTCAACGCCTACCAGGTGGCCGGGTCGGTCGCGGGCATGGCGGTCGGGCAGGCGCTGGCGGGTCCGGTCACCACGCTGGTCGAACCGCGCGCCTTCATGCTGGGGTCGGCCCTGGTGACGGCCGGCGTGGTGGCGGCGCTGCTGTTGATCAAGCCGGTCAGGCGGCTGGGCCGGGAACCGTCGCGTGCGCATGCCCCTCGGAAGACGCCTCTTGTGAGCACCTGAGGAACACCACGTGGTGGGCGGGATCGCGGCCGCGCCGCAACTGCAGCACTACTTCTCGAGCCCCGGGACGCGCTCGCCGCCATCGATCATCATCTGGACAGGCCCTCACCCAACTGTTCGGCCAGCCGCTCCAGGCCGCCCCTGATGAGCCGCCCGTACTCGTCGTCGCCAAGCGCGCCGATCGTGGCCCGCGCCTGCTGGAGGTGCTCACGGGCGCGGCCGAAATCGCCCAGCTTGCGATAGCACTCACTCAAGTTCAGGTGCAACGACGGATACAGGCCGGCCACCGAAAGTGGCACTCCCGCCTGGGCCACCCGCTCATCGGTGACGAGATCGGCGGCGGCAAGCGCTCGCAGATCCCACATCAGCTCCTGGTGCACGTCGTCCTGCACGTCGGCCATCGAGTGGGCAAGGACGCAAACATGCAGCGGGTCGCCTTGCTCACCGCCGATGTCGTCCCAGATCTGCGCGAACAAGTCGCGAGCGGCTTCACGCTGACCTTGGTGGTGATGCAACTCCACCCCCTGGCCGATCCGGGTCATCGTCGGGTCGGTGGTCATGAGGGATCCCTTCACCGTCGCGGGCGATCGCGGTCAGCCTACTCGCCTGACGTGCCTTAACGACCTTCAAGCTTCTGACCGGCCGGTTCGCTTCCGAGGCGGAGGGCCGCGGCATGCCCGTACGACCCTCGCATGGCGCGAACCGCGAGCGCCAGCGTGGTGCCGTACACCACGTGCGCCGCCGCCATGACGACCGGGCGGCCGCGCGCGGGGTCGCGCGAGGCGGGCGGCAGGATGTTCAGGGCGGGCACCCAGCCCTCGTAGGCGCCGAGCCAGATCAGCAGGGCGTAGCCCACCCCGAGGGGGACGCCGGCCCTCCGCCCGCGGGTGAGCAGCGCGAACGCCGCGCCGCAGGCGGCGCCGAATCCGAGGTGCGCGGCGGCGCCGAGGACGCTCTCCCCGGGTTTGGGCCGGTGCCGGTGGCCCGGCAGGGCCGCCCTCACGATGTGCTTGGGCGGCTGGCCCGGCATCAGCCCGCTCTTCTGCCCGGCGAGCATCACCGCGCTCATCGTGATGGTGGACAGCGCGCCGGCGGCCGCGCCGCGGACGAGTTGGCGGATCACGGTTCTCCCTCCAGGAGACTTCTAAAGGCGCCGGGAAAGCTTCTCGGCGAGTGCCGCGGGATCGGCGACGGTCACGGTCAGGCCCGGGTGACGCAGCAGCCCGGTGGGCTCGCCGCCCCGGATCGGCTCGTGGAACCGTACGCACAGCCCTCCGCGGGCGTTGGTGGCGAACGTCAGGCCCCGGTCGTCGAGCGACACGTGGACCCCGATCGCCCGGAACGGGGAGTAGGGACCGGTCGTCTCGACGCCGGAGACGTTGGCGAGCGGGGTCTCGATCACCCAGGGCCCGAAGCGGACCCGCAGCGTGCCCGGGCCGACCAGGACACCGGCGGTGTCCGGGCGGATGCCCAGGACGGACAGCAGGGGGGCGAATCGGGGGTCGAAGTCGAACGCGAAGCGCTCCGGCTTGCCCGCGGTGGTGTCGTCGGTCATCGCTACCCCTCCCGGCACCTCGGTCGTCGGTGGGTCCGGCCGGCGGGCCCCGGCGCGGAGTCCAGCGCCTCGCCCCGGTCGCCGCGACTCCGTCTCCGGCGACGTCCCGCCGGGACAGAGCGCGCAAAAGCCGCCATACCCCATCGGTCGGCGTCAAACAGGGCCTTGGTGGTGCGAAGCCCCGGCCGGGGGAGGGCCGGGGCTCCGGCGACCGCCCGCCGTACGGCGGCGGACGGGTGGTCAGTCCGTGCTGATGGCGTCCACGAGGTCGCCCACCGGACGGTCGGGCAGGGCGCGGGCCACGTCGGCAAGCGCGACGATGCCCACCAGCTTGTGGCCGTCGATGACGGGCAGGCGGCGGACCTTGTGGGCGGCCATCGTGGTGAGGATCTCGGCCGCGTCGTCGTCGGCGCCGATCGTGACGGCCTCGCCCTGGGCGAGCTCACCGGCCTGGCACGACTTGGGGTCCTTGCCCTGGGCCAGCACCTTCACGACGATGTCGCGGTCGGTCAGCACGCCCTGGAGCCGGTCGTCGGTGCCGCAGATCGGCAGTGAGCCCACGCCGAGGCGCGCCATCTTCCGCGCGGCGTCGAGGACGGTCTCGTCCGCGTTCACACACTCGGCCCGGGGGGTCATCATGTCGCGAGCGGTCGTCATGCCTTCTCCTTCCTTGTGGTGTGTCGTACGCGCGGCCGGGGACCGGCCGCGGAAAGGTCGGGAACTCCCGCGCCTACCCCCGAGGGCGCGGCGTACACGGCCGCCGCGGAATCCGGCCCCGAACCCACCCGGCGTTCCGGCCCGCCGGGCGCGGAGACCTGGTGGGCGGGAGCCCAGCCCCTCGGCGGTGCCGTCCGCGCTCAACCGCCCCCTGCTGCGCGAGCGGGCGGGCCGGTTCATGACGGCCGTGTAGGGCCAGATCGCGCCCGCCGACCACCACTTCAGGCTCACCCTCTCCCTGGCGGTCACCCGCCCCCGCTGCGGTCCGGCGGGGACGCGGTCGGCGAGATCAGGGCAGCCCCGCGACGACATCGCCGTCGTCGTGCGCAAGATCCCCGGCTGACTCGCCGAGCCGTCCGGAGAGGGGCGCGGCGTGAGGTTCGCGCGGGAGTCCGGGCGCCTCGTCACTCACGCATCTTCCCGCGGAAGGTGTGCCGCCGAGACGGCTCCCCGCGAGACGGGGGACGGCGACTGGTGATTTCCCCGATGCCGTGACCCGGCCTGATCGCGAGACTCCTGTCATCCCCCACGGCAAGGAGATCTCATGCGTAGGATCGTCGGCCCCCTCCTCGGCATCCTGGCCCTGCTCGGCTTCCTCGCCCCAGCCGTCCCCGCGCAGGCGGCCACGCACAACCCCGTCATCTTCGTCCACGGCTACACCGGGAACAGCACCAACTTCGCCACCCTGCAGGCGTACCTGGTGGCCAACGGATGGTCTGGCAGCCGGCTGTACGGATACAACTACAACTGGGCCGGGTCGAACGTGATCAGCGCCCAGGGCCTGGCCGCCTTCGTCAACCAGGTCAAGGCCACCACGGGCGCGTCCCAGGTCGACATCGTCAACCACTCGATGGGCGGCCTGGTGACGCGTTACTACCTGCAGAAGCTCGGCGGGGCCGCCAACGTCGGCCACGTCGCCTCGCTGGCCGGCGCCAACCACGGCACGACGTACGCCACTGCCTGCACCGTCAACATCTCGTGCATCGAGATGCTGCCCGGCTCGGCGTACATCACCTCGCTCAGCGGCGACGAGACGCCGGGGTCGGCGAAGTACGGCACCTGGGTGTCGCCCTGCGACGGCATCATCATCCCCTACACCAGCACCCGGCTGTCCGGGGCGGACAACCACACCCTGGCCTGCGTCGACCACCTGTCGATCCTGAGCAACATCCAGGCGATGTCCGGCATCCGCGACCTGCTCAACAGCTGATCGTCTCCGTTCCCGGCCGGGCGGCTCCCCCAGGGGCCGCCCGGCCGCGTCGTGATCGGCGGCCAGGCCGACCTGTTCCCGCACCGATTGGAGAGAATGTCCTGATCGACTACGCCTGAACCCCCGGATCCCAAGGAGTGCCCGTGCGGACCTTCGAGACGCTGCGGGAGGACGATCCGCGGCAGGTGGGCCCCTTCCGGATCGAGGCACGCCTGGGGGAGGGCGGGATGGGCCGCGTGTATCTCGGGCGTTCGCGGAGCGGGCGGGCCGTCGCGGTGAAGGTGGTGCGGCCGGAGCTGGCCGGCGACACCGATTTCCGCCGCAGATTCGACCGTGAGGTCGCCACGGCCCGCAAGGTCAACGGCTTCTTCACGGCCGGAGTGGTCGACGCCGACCCGCAGGGGTCACCGCCGTGGCTCGCGACGGCGTACGTGCCCGGCATGTCGCTGGAGGACGCGGTGAACGAGCACGGGCCGTGGCCGGAGGACTCCGTGCTGGCCCTGGGCGCGGGGCTGGCCGAGGCGCTGGAGTCGATCCACGCGGCCGGAGTCGTCCACCGGGACCTCAAGCCGTCCAACGTGCTGCTGGCCGGCGACGGTCCCCGCGTCATCGACTTCGGCATCTCCCTGGCCACCGAGGGCGGCTCGCTGACGAAGACCGGCATCACCATGGGAACCCCCGGGTTCATGTCCCCGGAGCAGCTCAAGGGCACCCGGGTCGGACCGGCGAGCGACGTGTTCTGCCTGGGGCTGGTGCTGGCGTTCGCCGCCACGGGCACCGGGCCGTTCGGACAGGGTTCCTGGCAGGGGCTGTGGTATCGCATCGTCCACGAGGAGCCCGACCTCGGCGCGCTGCCGCCCGTGGTGCGGACGCTGGTCGCGCGGTGCCTGGTCAAGGAGCCCGAGGAGCGGCCGACGGTGTCGGCCGTGCTGAACGAGCTGGCCGGCGGCGGCCGTGACTTCGCCTCGCCCATCCAGCAGGGCAGATGGCTTCCCCCGACCGTGGCGCAGGCGGTGCGTACGCGCGTCGCCCGGACGCACGCCTTGACCGTGTCACCGGAGACGCCGCGCTCGCCGCTGTTCGACGGGCCCGGCCCACGGATGCCGGGGACGCCGGGGACACCAGGGGCACCGGGGACACCGGGCACGCCGCATCCGGACCCGCATGTGGCCGGGGCGCCCGGGGTTCCCCGGGCGAGCGGCGGACCGGTCCCGCAGGTGATCACACCCGGTCCGCGGCCGGCCTTCCCGGCGCCGAACTCTCCGCACCTTCCTCCGGCGCCCTATTCTTCGTGGCCCACCCACCGCCCGGCGAGGCCGTATCCGCCGCCGGCGGGTTCCACACCCCGGCGACGGCCCCGCAGGCGCTACCCCGCCTGGTTGCGGCGGACCACCCGCCTCTGGGCGGCCCTCTGCGGGCTGCTCGTGGCGGTCGCCGCCGTGTGCGAGGTCGGCATGGGCATCTCCGCCACGCCGGGGAGGACTTCCAGCGACGGGTCTGCGCTGACCGTCGCGCTGAACCCCGCGTTGAAGCCGGCGATCTACGTCTCCGGCGCGTCGGCCGATCCGCGCTGCGCAGTCGAGAACGGCCGCGGGCGGAACGTCAGGCTCGTCCGGCCCGCGATGGGCTACCAGCCGTTCACCACGGGCGACGCCCAGTGGCGGCTGCTCTACGAGATCCGCGCGTCCAAGACGGGAACCTACAAGGTGATCTGCTCCGGCGAAGACACCGTGTTCGGCGTCGGAACGGCCCCCTCGGCCGGCGTCCGGAACGTCGTCGGCGCCGCCGTGGCGCTCCTGGTGCTCCTCGTCGTCCTCGGAGCGCCGGCCCTGCTCCTGGCCGCTCTCATCACCCGGAAGCCGCGCCCGGCCCCCTGAGCGTGTTGGTAACGGCCCTGCCACAATGGCGCGAAATCGCGGCTTTTGTGCCGTTCTGCGGGCACCCTGGGGGCAGGCGGGAACGGAGCCGGAAAGCGGGAGGCGGGATGGCGTGGGCAGCCCGGGCGGCCGCCGTCGTCATCGCCGTGGTGTCTCCTGCGCTCGTGGTCGCGGCGGTCCTGATCTTCGCGGGGCTTCCGGCGGAATGGCGGCTGCCGGTGATGGTCACGCCGCTGTCGGCGGCGGGGGTGACCTTCCCGGCGGTCGGCGCGTTCCTCATCGCGCACCGGCCCCGGCTCAGGCTGGCATGGCTGATGTGCGCGGGCGGGCTCGGCGGCGCCGTCTACGACTTCTGCCAGGCGACGATGCTGGCCTCCGCGGCGCGCGGGGACCTCGCGCTGGCGGGCCTGCTGAGGTTCCCGGCGCATGTCGGGTGGGCGGTGAGCGGGCTCCTTCTGGAGATGCTGCTGCCCCTGTACTCCCCGGACGGCAGGCTGCCCTCGCCGCGCTGGCGGGTGGTGGTGCTGCTGGGCGCGGCGTCCGTCGTGACCGAGACGGCGCGCCAGTTCGTGCGGTCGGACCCGCCGGCCGGGGGCTTGTTGCCCGCCGTCATCCCCAACCCGCTGCAGGTCCCCGCCCTGGCGCCGTACACGTCGACTGCGGGAGCGCTGGCCTGGACGGGGATCTTGGCGACGCTGCCGCTGGCGGCGCTGTCGCTGCTGCTGCGCTTCCGCCGGGCCGACCCGGTGGGCAGGCGGCAGATCGGCTGGCCGCTGTTCGCGTTCGCCGGATACATCGCGTTCATGTTCGTGGGCATTGTCGCGCCGGAGCTGACCTGGCTGTCGGTCGTCTGGGCGGCGCTCATCCCCGTCCTGATGGTGTTCTCGGTGATGCGCTACCGGCTGTACGGCATCGACACCGTCATCAGCCGGACCTTCGTCGCCGCGGGGCTGCTGGCCGTGGTCGGAGGGGTCTACTTCGGCATGGCCACGCTGTCGAGCCTGGTGGTGTCCGGATACGACCAGGTCGCCGGGCTCGCCTCCGCTCTGCTCACGGGCGCGTTCTTCCAGCCGTTGCGCCGGATGCTGCAACGTGCCGTCGACCGCCTGCTCTACGGCCCTGTGGGCGACCCGCGCGTGCTCGCCGAGCGGCTGGTCCAGGAGGTGCGCCGGGGCGATCCGGCGCGGGCGCTGGCGCCGGTGATCGGCGTGCTGCGCGAGGGCCTGGCGGTGCAGGGGGTCGCGGTGGAGGTGACCGGTGGCGAGCCGGGGCGCCAGGTCAGCGTGGCGAGCACGGTCAGCGGGCGGGTCGGCGACTCCCCGCGTGAGGTGCCGCTGGTCTGGCACGGCGAGCGGGTGGGGCGGCTGCTGGTCGGCCCGCCCACCTCGCGCCGCTTCCCCGCGGCGCACGACGAGCGGGTGCTGGCCACGCTGGTCCCGTACGCGGCCGACGTGGCGCACGCGGTGCGGCTCGCGGCCGACCTGCAGCGCTCCCGGGAACGCATCCTGGCCGCCCGGGAGGAGGAGCGGCGGCGGCTGCGCCGGGACCTGCACGACGGCCTGGGCCAGACGCTCAGCGGCATGGCCATGGCCGTCAACATGGCCCGCATCCGCCTGAAGACCTCCCCCGAGGCGGCGGACGGGCTGCTGCGCGAGTTGCGCTCCGGCATGGACGCGGTCACGGGCGACCTCCGGGAGCTCGTGTACGGCCTGCGCCCGCCCGCCCTGGACGATCTGGGCCTGGCCGCCGCCGTACAGGCGCTGGCCCGGCCGGTCGATCCCGAAGGCCCCGCCACGGCGGTGAGCGCCGAGGGCGACCTGGCCGACCTGCCCGCCGCCGTCGAGGTGGCCGTCTACCGGATCGTGCAGGAGGCGCTGACCAACGTCCGGCGCCACGCGCGTGCCACCCGCGTCCGGGTCGAGCTGCGCCGCGAACCCGCGGCGCTGCGCCTGCTGATCGCCGACGACGGCGTGGGCCTGCCGCCGGGGCGCCGCTCGGGCGTCGGCCTGGCCTCCATGCGCGAGCGCACGGCGGAGCTGGGCGGGATCTGCCTCATCTCCGGAGAGCCGGGGGTGGGCACCACGGTGGAGGTCATGCTCCCCGTTCCCGCGACCGGCGCGCCGCCGCGGCACGAGCCGTCCCCGCCCGGCACGCACGTGACCTTCGGGGCGTCCTGAGGGCGTCCCGGTGGTTCACTGGTGAACCATGTCCCTGTGGTTCACCCTTGAACCATGTCCCTGTGGTTCACCCTTGAACCATGTCCCTGTGGTTCACTCTTGGACCATGCGGGCGGAAGGGACACGGGTCGGGGACGCGCGGGCCGCGGCGGCCCGCTGGGTCGCCCGTGAGGCCGCCTCCGCCGCGAACTTCGCCGGGGCCTTCCTCACCGGGTCGGCGGCCTGGGCCGATCCCGGCGCGGTGCTGCCGCCCACGTCGGACGTCGACGTGGCCGTCGTGGTCACCGATCCCGTCGCGCCGCCCAAGCTGGGCAAGATCCCCTGGGAGGGCGTGCTCGTCGAGGTCACGTACATGTCCTGGGACGGGCTCGCCTCGGCGGACGACGTGCTGGCCTCCTGCCACCTGGCGGGCGCCTTGCGTGCCGGCATCGTCATCGCCGACCCCACCGGGCGGCTGGCGTCGCTGCGGGCCGCGGTCGCGGCGGGTTTCGCCGAACGGCGCTGGGTCCGCCTGCGGTGCGAGGACGCCGAGCGCCGCATCACCGGCGGGCTCGCGGCGCTCGATTCCCGCAAACCGTTCCACGACCAGGTCACCGCCTGGCTGTTCCCGGCCGGCATCACGACCCACGTGCTCCTCGCGGCCGGGCTGCGCAACCTCACCGTACGGCTGCGCTACCCGGCCGTCCGCGAACTCCTGCGGGACTACGGCCGGATGGACGTCTACGAGGAGCTGCTCGGCCTGCTCGGCTGCGCGCGGCTGACCCGCGAGCGCGTCGCCGCCCACCTCGCCACGATGACGAGGGCCTTCGACGCGGCGGCGGCCGCGGCCCGCACGCCGTTCCCCTTCTCCGCCGACGTCACCGAGGCGGCCCGGCCGGTGGCCGTCGACGGCAGCCGCGACCTCGTCGCGCGGGGACAGCACCGCGAGGCCGTCTTCTGGATCGCCGCGACGTACGCCCGGTGCCTGAAGATCCTCGCCGCGGACGCGCCGGGGGAGACGGGCCACCTCGACGGTTTCGCGGACCTGGCGGCCGACCTGGGGGCCGGGTCGCCGGACGACCTGCGGCGCCGGGCGCGCGAGCTGACCGCCTACCTGCCCCGCCTGCGCGCGGTCGCCGAGGAGATCATCGCCGCGAACCCCGAGATCCGGGACGGGTCAGCCCCCGGCGGGTGACGGGCTCGGTGAAACGGCCGGCGAGGGGCTGGGCGACATTCCCGGCGACGTGCCCGGCGATGTGCCCGGCGACGTGCCCGGCCAGGGGGAGTAGGTGCTCCTCCACGTTCCGGGCGGCAGGACCGGGACGTCGACCCGGACCGTTCCCGCGTTCTGGAACCGGAACGTCACGGGGATCGTGCCCCCGCTGCCCAGCGGGCGGGTGAGGCCGGCGAGCAGCACCTGGGGAAGGGCCGTCCCGCCGACGTACTTTCCGGCGGGGATCTCCAGGCCGCCGGCGGGCAGGCGGGCCTCCCGGAACAGGCCTCCGGTGTCCACCGACACCAGACGGTCGGCGCGGCCGCTCTCGTTGAGCAGCATCATGTACATCGGCATGTCGGTCCCCGGCGGGGCGGGCTGCTGCGAGCCGATGATGAAGGCGTTGCGGAGCAGCAGGCCGGGAAGGTTGACGTTCGCCCCCTCGTTCTGCGGCATCGTCTGGGTGTAGTAGTCCTGCTTGATGTCGCCGCAGGCGGCGGTGACGGCCGCGGCCGCTATGCATAGAGCCGCCAGGATCCTGCGCATGTCGACCTCGGCTCGCTCGGAGGGCGTCTTTCGAGGCTGGGTACCCCCTCTGCCGGTTGTTTACCGCCGGAAAATTATGCGAGCCTCGGGACGAGGAGGAATCCCCGAGAACGCGGAGGAAACGCATGCGGCTGATCTCCCCGGAGGAGGCCGGGTTCACGCCGGACCTGTCCCACCGGCTGGACGCCCTCGTACGGCGGGGAGGTGCCCCGGCCCTGCACGGCGTCGTGGTGGCCCGGCACGGCCGCGTCGTCCTCGAGTGGTACGGCGGCGGCGAGGACCATGTGCTGAACACCCCGCTCGGCCACGTGGACTTCGGGCCGGACACGCCGCACGACGTGCGCTCTGTCACCAAGAGCGTGGTGGCGCTGCTGTACGGCCTGGCACTGGAGTCCGGCCTGGTGCCGGGTCCCGGCGAGCCGATCCTGACGGTCTTCCCCGAGTACGCCGACCTGGCGGCCGATCCCCGGCGGGCCGGGCTGACGATCGGGCACGCGCTGACGATGACGACGGGCCTGGAGTGGGACGAGAGCGCGCCCTACACCAGCCCGGCGAACAGCGAGATCGCGATGGAGATGGCGCCGGACCGCTGCCGCTACGTGCTGGAGCGCCCGTTCGTGGAGGAGCCGGGCGAGCGGTGGCGTTACAGCGGCGGAGCCGCGGCCCTCGTCGGCGCGATCGTCGAAAGGGGCACGGGTTCGCGCCTTGAGGAGTTCGCCCGCGCCGCGCTGTTCGAGCCGCTCGGCACCGGGGCCTTCGAGTGGTCGACCGGCTCCGACGGGAGGGCGCTGGCGGCCTCCGGCCTGCGCCTGACGCCGCGCGGCCTCGCCAGGATCGGGCAGGCGGTGGTCGACCGGGAGATCGCCCCCGGCTGGCTGGAGGAGATGCTGCGCCCGCGTGTGCCCGCCTGGGAGGCGGTCTCCTACGGGTACATGTGGTACTCCGGCCCGGATGGCCGGGCGTCGGCCATGGGCAACGGCGGCCAGCGGCTGTTCCTGCTGCCCGATCTCGGCCTCGTCGTGGCCGTCACGGCCGGTGACTACGATGGGGCGGGCCAGGACACGGCGCCGAGGGCGGTCCTGGAGGATGTGGTCCTGCCCGCGATCAGGTGAGGAGACGCCGGATGATTTTCATCACCGCGAAGTTCCGGGTGTTGCCCGAGCATGCCGACCAGTGGCCGGAGATCACCCGTGAGTTCACCGAGGCGACCCGCGCCGAGCCGGGCTGCCTGTGGTTCGACTGGTCGCGCAGCCTCGACGACCCGGCCGAGTACGTCCTCGTCGAGGCGTTCCGCGACGACGAGGCCGGAGCGGCGCACGTGGGGTCGGAGCACTTCCAGACGGCCCGGCGGACGCTGCCGCCCCACCTCGCCGAGACCCCGAGGATCGTGAACGTCACGGTTCCGCAGGACGACTGGTCCCCCCTCGGCGAGATGGCCGTCCCCGCCCAGGACTGAAACGCGTTTCAGAAGGCATCCAGAGGCCGCGACCGCGACGCCGGAGGGGCGGGCCGGGGCCTGCTGCGGTCGTCGTGGCCGGGGGCGGCGTCGAGCGTGCCGGCCCAGCTGGCGAGGAGGCGGAGTTTGTCTTCGGAGTCGCTGCCGGGTTCGGTGCCGTAGGCGACCAGGGTCAGGTTGTCGGCGGTCAGGTCGAGGGATTCGTAGGTGAGGTGGAGCTCGCCGACGACGGGGTGACGGAAGGGCTTGGTGCCGATGTGGTGCTGGCGGACGTCGTGGCGGGCCCAGCGGGCGCGGAAGTCGTCGCTGCGGGTGGACAACTCGCCGATGAGGTCGGCGAGGTCCTTGTCGTAGGGGTCGCGGCCGACTTGGGCGTGCAGGAGGGCGACGGTGTCGTTGGCGGCGCGTTCCCAGTCGCCCCAGAACCGGTGGGAGCGGGGGTCGAGGAAGATGAACCGGGAGTGGTTGGGGGTGGCGCCGCGGGCCGCGTCGATCATGGGGGCGTACAGGGCGCGGCCGAGGGCGTTGGTGGCCAGGATGTCGCCGCGGCCGTTCATCACGAACGCGGGCGCGTCGGTCATGGCGTCCAGCAGCCGCTGCACGGTGGGCCGTACCTGCTGCGGAGTGGGGCGGCGCCGGCGACGCCGGGCGGGTCCGGCCGCACGGGCGAGATCCTCCAGGTGGGTGCGTTCCTCGTCGTCGAGCCGCAGGGCGCGGGCCAGTGCGTCCAGGATGCTGTCGGAAACTCCGGACAGGTCGCCGCGCTCCAGCCGGGAGTAGTACTCCACGCTGATCCCGGCCAGCTGGGCGACCTCGGCGCGGCGCAGGCCGGGAACCCGGCGGGTGCCGTAGGAGGGCAGCCCGGCCTGTTGCGGGCTGATCCTGGCCCGGCGGGAGGTCAGGAACTCACGGATCTCGGTGCGGCTGTCCACGTCTTTCAGGCTAGGTAACCTTCCCCACCGCAGGGATGCCCTGCCAGTACACCTTTCACCAGTGCCTTCCTCCTCCTCCGGTCGGCGCTTTGGATGGGTGGTGGCCACCTCGCCGCCAGTGAGCACAGCCCAGCGAGCACAGCCCACTGAGCGTTTGGGGGCGGCCCTTACCGAAGGAGCAATCATCATGCGTGTTCATGCCTACGCCGCGCCGGCCGCCGGCGAGCCGCTGGCCCCCACGATCATCGATCGACGTGAGGTCGGTCCCAACGACGTGCTCATCGAGGTCAAGTACGCGGGCATCTGTCACTCCGACATCCACACCGTCAACGGCGACTGGGGGCCCCAGCCCTATCCGTTGGTCCCCGGCCACGAGATCGTCGGCGTCGTCACCGAGGTCGGCGCCGCCGTCACCCGGCACCGGGTGGGTGACCGTGTCGGAGTGGGCTGCATGGTCAACGCCTGCGGTGAGTGCGCCCACTGCCGCAACGGCGACGAGCAGTACTGCCTGGACGGGATGGTGCCCACCTACGGTGGCGTGGATCGGGACGGCACCATCACCCAAGGCGGCTACTGCACGCACGTCGTCGTCGACGCCCGCTTCGTCCTGTCGGTGCCCGAGGGCATCGACCTGGCGGCCGCGGCGCCGCTGCTGTGCGCCGGTATCACCACCTACTCGCCGCTGCGCCGCTGGCAGGCCGGTCCGGGCAAGAAGGTCGCCGTCGTCGGTCTCGGCGGACTCGGGCACATGGCCGTCAAGATCGCTCACGCCATGGGCGCCGAGGTCACCGTGCTCTCGCAGTCCTTGAAGAAGCAGGAGGACGGCCTGCGGCTCGGGGCCGACCACTACCACGCCACCGGCGACCCCGACACGTTCGAGCGGCTCGCCGGCCGGTTCGACCTGATCGTGAACACGGTCAGCGCCGGCATCGACCTCGACGCCTACCTCGGCCTGCTCGCCGTCGACGGCACCTTGGTCAACGTCGGCGCCCCCGCCGAGCCGCTGAGCCTCAACGTGTTCTCCCTCATCGGTGCCCGACGCTCCTACGCCGGGTCGATGATCGGCGGCATCGCCGAGACGCAGGAGATGCTGAACTTCTGCGCTGAGCACCATATCGGCGCCGACATCGAGCTGATCTCGGCGGACCAGATCAACGAGGCCTACCGGCGTGTCCTGGCCTCCGACGTCCGCTACCGGTTCGTCATCGACACCGCCACCCTCGGCTGACGCGCACCGCGACCGACGCGCACGCTGTCCGCCCGGCGCGACCGCCTGTGACTGGTCCCCCTCGGCGAGATGGCCCTCCCCGCCGAGGACTGAAACGCGTTCGGAACCCGTAGGCGTCGCGGCGGTGCTTGATCGTCTGAATCGTCACTGCGCTCCCAGGCGGCGGTCACCTCTCCGGGAGACCGCCGCTGAGGGCGCGGCGTGCCGGCGGAGCGAGGAGGACGCTGTATCGGTCGCTCACGCACCGGCCCTGCCGAGACGGGCGGCCATGATGGCGGCCATCTCTTCCTCTGTCGTCACGTCGCCCCTCGCCTCGGTGGCGGCGGCCTCGACGAGATCGGCGCGCATCTCGGAGTCGGCGAGGGTAGCCATCCCCCGGCGGTGACTCACCCTTGCGAAGCGCCCCTTCTATCTATTAGATATATCTGGCAGAGAGAAGGGAGGAAGGATGGCGCGGAAAGACCAGACCGAGATGGCGGTCCTCGGGGCTCTGAACATGCGGCCGATGACGGCGTACGCGCTGCGGGAGGCCATCAGGGAGGTGCTCGGGCATTTCTGGAGCGAGAGCTTCGGTCAGATCTACCCCACGCTCCACGCGTTGGAGGAGCGGGGGCACGTCGTGCGGCACGAGGGGCCCCGCGCGGGTTCGTCGATCTTCTCGGTCACGCAGCCGGGCGTCGCCCGGCTGCGTGAACTGCTGAACGAGCCGATCGCGGCGGTGCCGCCGCGCAACGGGCTGCTGTTGCGCCTGTTCTTCGGGCGGCTCCTCGGGCCGGAACGGTGCCGTGAGCTGATCGAGCAGGCGAAGGCGGACGCCGAGCGCCGCCTGGCCGAGTACGCCGCGCTGGCCGCCCAGATCGAGATCGAGGACCGGGGCTCGCCGGACCTGCCCTACACCCTGATGACGGTCTCGGCCGGCAGGCGCGGCGCCGAGGCGGTCATCGCCTGGGCCGCCGAGGCCCTGGCGCTGCTCGACGGCCAGCCGAAGACCCCGCCGAAGACCCCGCCGAAGACACCGGCGGCGGGCACGTCGCGGGACGTCCCCACGCCGGCGCGGGCCGGCGACAGCCCCCCGAACGGAGCACAGCGATGACCCTCACCGCAGCGGTCCCCACCGCCGCCCCTCCCTCCCGTCTGCGCGCCGGTGTCGGCTTCGCCATGCTCTCCGCCGCCGCAGTGGGCGGCGGATGGCTCTTCGTGGCCCTGGATCGCGCGACCGGGCAGATCACCGGCGCCGGCAGCACGGTCTCCACCAGTGGCACCACCGCCGGGCAGGGCCTGTGGATCCTGGTCCCCGCGCTGACCGCGATCGTCCTGCGCCTGGTCGTCCGCGACGGCGCAGGACCCCTCGGTCTGACGCCCCGGTTTCCCCATCCGGTCCGATGGCTGGCGTTCGCGGCGGCGGCCTTTCCCGTCGCGGTGGCCGTCTGCGTGGCGGCGGCCCTGACGACCGGGGCCGCGGCGTTCTCCCTCACGCCCTCGGCCGGCAAGCCGTCCCTCCCGGCGGCCCTCGCGAGCACGCTGGGGTTCCTGGTGGTCAAGAACCTCCTGGAGGAACTCGTCTTCCGTGGTTACGGCACCCGCACCGCGGCGGCGCTCGGGCTGCCCGGGGTCGTGCCGCACGTGCTCGTCGGCCTGGTGTGGGGGCTGTGGCACATCCCGCTGTACGCGGTGTGGATGGCTCCCGCCGACCTGGACGCCACGACCACGCTGCCCTTCGCCTGGTATCTCCCGGCGTTCCTCGCCGGCACCGTCGCCCTGGCCGTGCTGTACGGCGAGATGCGCCTGTGGACCGGCTCGATCTGGCCGGGCGTCGTGCTCCACACGGTCAGCAACGCCCTGTCGACCCCGCTCCTCGTCGACGGGCACCTTCGCTACCGGGGACACGGCGACCTGCTGTTCGGCATCGCCCCCGGCTCGCTGGCCTCGGTGCTCCTGTTCGGCGGAGCCGGCCTCTACCTCCATCGCCGCCGAGTCCGGCAGGTGCCGAAGCGTCAGTGATCGTGGGAGACCTTGACGACGACGGTGTCCTCGGGGGCGACGGGACGCCCGTCGGCGGCCTGGATCCGCAGGGGGGCCAGCGGCCGGGCGGACAGCCGGTCCACCAGTTCGGAACGCGGCTCGTCCTCGGCGAAGAAGTGGTCCTCACCCCACTGCCGGAGGGCGACGATCACCGGGAAGAGCCCCCGGCCCTTCGGGGTCAGGACGTACTCCTGGTAGGCGCTCCCGTCGGAGGCCGGCACGACCTCGAAGACGCCGCCGGCGACGAGGGCGCGCAGCCGCGCGGCGAGGATGTTCTTCGCGACGCCGAGACTGCGCTGGAACTCCCCGAAGCGGCGATGCCCGTCGAAGGCGTCGCGCACGATCAGCAGCGACCACCAGTCGCCGATGGCGTCCACCGACCGTGCCACGGGGCAGTCGCTGTCGTCGAGACGAGTCCGTCGCACCACGGTCGTTCCTCTTTCCCACACCCAGTCTGGTTGCAACATGCTACCAAATGCTTTTAGTCTCGCCTGGTAGCAAGTTGAAACCAGGAGGGCTCATGGCCGCATGCCGGACCGCGGACGGACACGTGACGCACATCGGGGACGCGGGCCCGGCACCGCGCGGAACCACCATGCTGTTCGCCCTGGCCGCGGGTACGGCCGTGGCCAACGTCTACTTCGCGCAGCCGCTGCTGGTCACCCTCGCCCAGGACTTCGGGATCGGGCCGGGGGCCGCCGGCGCCATGGTCACGGCGACCCAGCTCGGCTACGGACTGGGCCTGTTCCTGCTGGTTCCTCTCGGCGACGTGCTCGACCGGAGAACGCTGGTGACCAGGCAGTCGCTGCTGCTGGCCGCGGCGCTGGCGGCCCTGGGCGCCGCCCCGCACGCGCCCGTGCTGTTCGCCGCCGCCGCCGCGGTCGGCTTCCTGGCCGTCGTCACCCAGTCCCTGGTCGCCTACGCCGCCGCGCTGAGCACGCCGGACCGCCGGGGCCGGGTCGTGGGACAGGTCACGAGCGGCGTCGTGCTCGGGATCCTGCTCGCCCGCACCGTCTCCGGGCTGCTGGCCGACCTGGCCGGCTGGCGCGCCGTCTACCTCGCCTCGGCCGCGGCGATGCTGCTCCTCACCCTCGCCCTGCGGCGTGTCCTGCCTCGCCGGCCCGCGACGCCGCGCCGCCCGCGCTACCGCGACCTGCTGCGTTCCACGATCACCTTGTTCGTCCGGGAACCCCTCCTGCGCGCCCGGGGTGTGCTCGCCCTGCTCGTCTTCGCGTCCTTCAGCACGCTGTGGAGTTGCGTGGCCCTGCCGCTCAGCGCTCCGCCGCTGTCCCTGACACACGCCGCCATCGGCGCCTTCGGCCTCGCCGGTGCCGCCGGCGCCATGGCCGCCGCGCCGGCCGGGCGCCTGCACGATCGCGGCCTCGGCCAGTGGACCACCGGGGGAGCCCTGCTCCTGCTCGCGATCTCCTGGATCCCCCTGGCCCTCACCCAGCGGTCCCTGTGGGCTCTCGCGCTCGGCGCGGTCCTGCTCGACCTCGCGGTGCAGGCCGTCCACGTCACCAGCCAGAGCATGATCTACGCCCACCGTCCCGACGCGGGCAGCCGGGTCATCGGCGGCTACATGATGTTCTACTCGGCCGGAAGCGCCGCCGGGGCGCTGGCCTCCACCGCCGTCTACGCCGTCGCGGGCTGGGGCGCCGTCTGCCTGCTCGGCGCGGCCTTCAGCCTGACGGCCCTCGCCGTCTGGGGACTGTCCGCGCGCCCGTCTCGCCGCACCCCGTGACGATGCCCTCGGAACCCGCGCCGGGGTTCCGAGGGCGCCGCGATCCGTCAGTAGCCGAGGTCGCCGAGGTCGGGCTGCTGCCAGCCGCCCTGCGGCACGTCGCCCTTGTACGGCCCGCTCACGACCGGCGGCACGAAGGTCTCCTTGATCGTGCGGGCGTTGACCCAGCGGATCAGGTTGAAGATCGAGCCTGCCTTGTCGTTGGTGCCCGAGGCGCGGGCCCCGCCGAACGGCTGCTGCCCGACGACCGCCCCGGTGGGCTTGTCGTTGACGTAGAAGTTGCCCGCCGCGAAGCGCAGGCGCTCGGTGGCGTCGTCGATCGCGTACCTGTCCTGGGCGATGACCGACCCGGTCAGCGCGTACGGCGAGACGCTCTCCATCTGGTCCAGCACCGTGTCGTACGCGGCGTCGTCGTAGACGTGGACGGCGAGGATCGGGCCGAAGTACTCCTTCACGAAGATCTCGTCCGCGGGGTCGGCGCACTCCAGCACCGTCGGCCGCACGAAGTAGCCCGACGAGTCGTCGTAGGAGCCGGTGAGCACCTCGATCGAGTCCACCGACCGCGCCCGGTCGATCGCCTCCCTGTGCTTGGCGAAGGCCCGCGCGTCGATCACCGCGCCCATGAACGTCGACAGGTCGCCCGACACGTCGCCCACGGTGAGCGACTCGGCCGCCGAGACGAGGTCGTCGCGCATCCGGGTCCACAGCGAGCGCGGCACGTACGCCCGGGAGGCCGCCGAGCACTTCTGGCCCTGGTACTCGAACGCGCCCCGCAGCAGCGCGGTCGACAGCACACCGGCCTCGGCGGACGGGTGGGCCAGGATGAAGTCCTTGCCGCCGGTCTCGCCGACGAGCCGCGGGTAGCCCCGGTAGCCCGCGATGTTCTCCCCGACGGCGCGCCACAGGTGCTGGAAGGTGGCCGTCGAGCCGGTGAAGTGGATCCCGGCCAGCTCCGGATGCGGCAGCGCGACCTCGGACACGGCCGCGCCGTTGCCGGTGACCATGTTGATCACGCCGGGCGGCAGCCCGGCCGCCTCCAGCAAACGCATGGTGAAGTGCGCCGCGAACTGCTGCGTCGGCGACGGCTTCCACACCACGACGTTGCCCATCAGCGCCGCCGACGCCGGCAGGTTGGCCGCGATGGAGGTGAAGTTGAACGGCGTGATCGCCAGGACGAAGCCCTCCAGCGGGCGATACTCCATGCGATTCCACACGCCCGGCGCCGACTGCGGCTGCTCGGCGAGGAGCCGCCGGGCGTAGGCGACGTTGAACCGGAAGAAGTCGATCAGCTCGCACGCGGCGTCGATCTCGGCCTGCTGCGCCGACTTCGACTGGCCGAGGATGGTGGCCGCGTTGAGCGTGGCCCGCCACGGGCCGCTGAGCAGCTCGGCGGCCCTGAGGAACACCGCGGCGCGCTCCTCGAACGGCAGGGCCCGCCAGCGCGGCGCGGCCTCCAGCGCGGCGTCGACCGCCGCCCGGACGTCGGCCGCGGTGGCGTCGGCCGTACGGCCGAGGACGGCGGCGTGGTTGTGCGGCTGCACGACGTCGATCGGGGCGCCGCCGGCCATGCGCCGCTCGCCGCCGATCGTCATCGTCAGGTCGAGGGACGCCCCCGACAGCTCCTTGATCCGGGTCTCCAGGGCCGCGCGCTCGGCGCTGCCCGGTCCGTAGGCGTGCACCGGCTCGTTCGCCGGCACCGGGACGTCGGTGATCGCATCCATCATTTACCCCTCAAAGCGCGAAGGAAGAAGGCGACGTTGGCCGGGCGCTCGGCGAGGCGGCGCATGAAGTAGCCGTACCAGTCGTCGCCGTAGGGGACGTAGACCCGCACCCGCGACCCGGCCGCGGCCAGCGCCGCCTGCCTGTCGGCCCGGATGCCGTAGAGCATCTGGAACTCGTAGTCGTCCGGGCCGCGCCCGGCGGTCACCGCGAGCGACTCGGCGATCGCGATCAGCCGGTCGTCGTGCGTGGCCACCATGGGATATCCCGTGCCCGACATGAGCGCCCGCAGGCATCGCACGTACGCGCGGTCGACCTCGGCCTTGCTCTGCCAGGCCACCGAGGCGGGCTCGCGGTAGGCGCCCTTGACCAGCCGCACCCGCGACCCCGCGAGGTCGCGGCAGTCGGCCTCGCTGCGGAACAGGTAGGCCTGGATCGCCACGCCCGTCTCCGGGAAGTCCTCCCGCAGCGCGCGCAGCACGCCGAGCGTCGCGTCGACGGTGGTGTGGTCCTCCATGTCCAGGGTGACGGTGGAGCCGCACTCCCGCGCCGCCGCGCAGATCTGCCGCGCGTTGTCCAGGGCCATGCCCGGGTCGAGGGCCTGGCCGACGGCCGACAGCTTGACCGACACCTCGGCCCGGGCGCCGAGGCCGAGCGGCCGCAGCTCCTCCAGCAGCGAGACGTACGCCTTGGCGGCGGCGACGGCGGTCCCGGGGTCCCGGACCTCCTCGCCCAGGTGATCGATCGTGACGGACAGCCCCGAGCCGGTCAGGCGGCGCGTCGCGGCGACGGCGTCCGCGCCGGACTCCCCGGCCACGAAGCGGTCGACGACCTTGCGCGTGAGCGGGAGCCCCGACACGGCCCGGCGGGCGAGCGGGCTGCGCGAGCCCGCGAGAAGCAGGGAACCGAGCATGGCCTCAGGCTAAATCCGCACGTCACGGAAGTTCCACGGACATCCGCCACAGTATTTTTCGACAAATGCACAAGAATGTCAGCATGCAAGACATCGTCGATGAGATCTCCCGGCTGCTCGACGCCTCCGTCACGCTGGAGGACCGTTCGTTCAACCTGCTGGCGTACGGCGCGCAGAGCGGGGACATCGACCGTGTGCGGCAGGAGTCGATCCTGCGCAGGCACGCCTCCGACGAGGTGCGCGCCCACTTCGAGGCGTACGGCATCGCCACGGCGACGGGCCCGGTGCGCATCCCCGGGCTGCCCGGCCTGCTCGGCCGCGTGTGCGTGCCGCTGCGGCACGGCGGGGTGACCTACGGCTACCTGTGGGCGCTCGAATCCGGGGCGCTCACCGACGAGCGCCTGGCCGCCGTCGCGCCGCTGGTCGGCCGGGCGGCCGCGCTGCTGGCCACGCAGGCCCGCGGCCGGCACGCCCCGCTCCGCCAGTTCTTCTCGCCCGACCCCGCGGTCCGCGCCACCGCCGGGGTGGACGTCGAGGGCCCGGTGACGGCGGTCGCCGTACGGACGCCCGCGGAGGCCCCCGGACCGCCGCGCACGCTGCCGCGCGGCGTGCTGGCCGACCCCGACGTGACCGACACGGCCGTGGAAGCGCCGCTCCTCGCGGTGCTGGCGCCCGCCGCGCAGGCCGCGCACGTCGCGCGCCTCCTGCACGGCCTGTACGGCATGGCCGCCGGAGTCGGGGGCCCGCGCGACGACCCGGGGGAGGCGTGGCAGAGCTGGCGGGAGGCGCTGCTGGCGCTGCGGGTGGCCGAGCACGTCGAGCGGCACGCCCCCGTCGCCGACTGGAGCGCTCTCGGCGTCTACCGGCTGCTGGCCCGGCTGTCCCCGCGCGACCTGGCCGACCTCGCCGCCGAGTCGGCCGCCCTCACGCCCGGGATCGCGGCGAGCGTGGAGGCCTACCTCGACCACGCCGGGCAGGTCCAGGAGACGGCGGCGGCGCTGGGCGTGCACCGGCAGACGCTGTACTACCGCCTGGGCAAGGCCGGGCAGCTCACCGGGCTCGACCTCGCCGACGGGGAGGACCGCCTGCTGCTCCACCTGTCGCTGAAGGCGGCGGCCCTCCTCCCGACCCACCCGTGACGGGGCTATCCGACCCTGGTCATGTTCGACTCGTAGCCCCCGCCGCCCGGGTAGTGCCAGCGGCCGGTCATGGTGTCGCCTTCGGCGGTGAAGGTGCCCCGGAAGTAGGCCGGAGACCCCTTCGCGCCGAACCAGATGGTCAGCGTGTCGCCGTCGAGTTCGTAGACGTAGTCCAGCGTGTCGCCCCCGCTGCCGTAATAGCGGGACTTGATGTCCTCGCTCGGCTCGTCCGCTCCGTAGGGCCTCTCACGGCCGATGACCTCGATGCCGACGATCGGCTGACCGTCCTGCTCCAGCCGGATGTCCTGGACGAGGAAGAAGCCCCCCTCCATCCAGCGGTAGGTGACCGTGCCCTCCGCGCCGCCGGTCACGCGCCAGGAGCCGACCAGCCGGTCCAGCGCCCTGACCTGCTTGTCCGGCTGCGTCGTCTCGATGATGTCCGGCATGGTGCGCCCCTTCTCCATTGGTGACGGTGTGCGATGTCGCTCGTACGACGGCGCGGGCCGGGAGAAGGAATCGGTCCGCACGAGCATCCCGGATCACGATCCGGTAACGGCCTGTTCGACGGCGGAAGGGGCGACGGAGAGCGGCAGGCCGAGCAGGGGAAGCAGCTCGGGGCCGAAGGTGGTGATCTCCGTGACGAGGCCGTCCTCGGCGCACAGGACGTCGATGTTGACCGCGGTGTAGGAGGTCTCGCCGGGCCGCCGTACGTAGTTCGCCACCGCGGGCTGCCGGTTCACCGCGAGCGGGACGCAGTGCCACTCGCCCCAGCGCTCCTCGCCCTCCAGGACCGGACGCCACATGTCGAGCACGGCCGTCCGCCCGTCGAACACCAGGGCGGCGGGCGGCATGGACTGCAGGACGTCCTCGCGCAGCAGCGCCGCCAGCGCCCCCAGGTCGGCGTTCCTGGAGGCGGTGACGTAGCGTTCCAGCAGGTCGAGCTCGTCCCGGCTGGGCCGGGTGGCCGCGGCCCAGTCCCCCCGCCGCCTGGGCAGCCGCTCGCGCAGCGTCGCGCGGGCGCGCTGCAACGCGCTCTTGACCGAGGCGACGCTCATCTCCAGCGCCTCGGCGGTCTCGGCCACCGGCCAGCCGGCCACGTCGCGCAGGATGAGCACGGCCCGCTGCCGGGGCGGCAGGTGCTGGATCGCCGCCAGGAACGCCAGCTCGACGGTCTCCCGGGCGATGGCCACCGCGTCCGGCCCGCCCTCGTCCGGCGCCGCCAGGTCGAGCAGTTCGTCCGGATAGGGCTGCAGCCAGGGGACGTCGGCCGGGGCCGGACGCCCCGGGCTCTGCGAGGCGTCCGCCGCCACCACCTCGCGGGCGCGGGCCGGGCCGGACAGCGCGTCCAGGCAGGCGTTCGTGGCGATCCGGTACAGCCACGCCCGGAACGTGGAGCGTCCCTCGAAGCTCTCCCGCGCGCGCCAGGCCCGCAGCAGCGTCTCCTGCACCAGGTCCTCCGCGTCGGTGAACGACCCGAGCATCCGGTAGCAGTGCACCCGCAGCTCGTGCCGGTGACGCGCGGCGAGCTCGCCGAACACGGCCTCGTCGCCCGCCCGCACCGCCTCCGCGATGGGGTCAGTGGTGGGGTCCGCCCCGGAATCCGCCGTGGGTTCCCCGGCCGTGCCGTGCAGTTCGCTCACACCCGCCCCGCGTCTCCGTCACGCATCCGAGATCATCCGGAAAGGTTACCGCTCCGGAGCCCGGTAGATCCGCACCCAGTCGACGTCCACGGTGCCGCCGGAGGCGTCGTTGCGCAGCACCAGGCCCATCTCCTGGGACCGGGGGACGTACGGGCCGGTGTAGTTCCACACCTGCCTGCCGTCCAGCCAGAAGGTCACCCGGCCGGGCAGCCAGTCGACGGTGACCGTGTGCCACTGGGTGAAGTCGGCCGCCATCTCGGCCCGGGCCACTTCCCGGCCCTGCCGGACGGAGAGCTCCGTGCGCCGCCCGCCCGCGACCTCCGCCACGCCGATCGCCGCGTCCTCCGCCCCCGCGCCGTCCGTCTCCGCTCCATGCGACTGCGGGACGTCGTCCTGCGGGCCGGCGAACTCGACGTCGTCGTACCACGATTCGTCGTATCGGGAGCCGTCGTATTGGGAGCCGTCGCGCCGTGAGTCTCCGTATCGGGAGCCGTCGCGCCGTGAGTCTCCGTATCGGGAGACCTCCGACCGGGCGGACCGCAGCAGCACGACGGGAAGCGCGCCCTCCCCGGCCCGCAGGCGGACCTCCCAGCGGCCGTACCGCTGGACCGACGTCCCGGACAGGTCCACGCCGTCGCCGCCCCCGGTGAGGCGCAGCGCCTCCCCGCCGAAGTCCTCGGCCAGGGCCGGGCTGCCCCACCCACTCGCGGAGGCGCCGGACGAGCGGGGCGACGGGGTACGGGACGGCGGGGTACGGGACGGCGTCCGCGACGGCGGGGAGGACTCCGGCGCGGCCCCGTGCCCGCCTCCGGGGATCGCCCGGGCGGGCGCGCGGCCTTCCCCGGCTACGTCCTCCGGCTGGATGACGTCCACCACGCGCGGCCCGTCCGCCGAGCGCACCGGCCCCGCGAGCCGCATCGGCGGCTCGGTCTCGGTGGGTGCGGACGTCGCCCCCGTGCCGGACGAGAGGAGGGGGGAAGGAACGGGTGAAAGGCTGGGGGAGGGGCGCGGCGACGGGCCCGCCGGGACGTCGCCGATCTTCTCCGCGGTTTTCTCCGAAGTCTTTTCCGCGGTCTCGTCGCCCTTCCGGCCGTTGGCGTCCTGGCCGGTCGGCGCGGCGGCCGCGGTGGCGGTCTGTGTCGCGCCCAGCCCTGCCGCGTTCGCGTTTCCCGGCTGGTCGCCGGGCGAACCGGGGGAGGACGCGGACTTCTGGGCGGTGGACTCGGCCCCGGCGTTGAACACCTTCGTGGAGTCCCCGCTCGAACAGGCGGTGGGGGGGGGGGGGGGGGCAGCCCCCCCCCCCCCCCCCCCACCGCTAAACCAGGCCCATGAAGTGACATGAGCCGAGTTAATCACATGAATTCACTCAGATAACGGCCCAAATCCGGTAATATCTCTTGCCTTTACGCGCACGTCTTCTCGTATACGCGAAGCAGTTCCATGCTGATTCGCTCGACCGAATAGCGGGAACGGGCCCGGTCGGCGGCCGCGTAGCCGATGGCCGTGCGCAGGGTGGCGTCGCCGAGCAGGCGGCGGATCCGGTGGGCGATCTCCAGCGGGCGGTCGGGCCGGGTCAGGAATCCGGTCACGCCGTCCACCACCGAGTCGAGGTGCGCCCCGGCGGCCGAGGCGATGACCGGGATGCCGCAGGCCATGGCCTCCAGCGCCGCCGTGCCCGTGGGAACGGTCGGCGGCAGCGACAGCACCAGGTCGGCGCTGCGCATGAGCTTGGGCATGGCGGTGTGCGGGACCATGCCCAGCACCTCCACGCGGTCCGCCACGCCGTGCTCCCCGGCGAGGGCGCGCAGCCGCTCGACGCTCTGGTCGTCGCCGCCGGCGATCACGAGCTCGGCGTCCGGGACCGCCCGCAGCGCGTGCACGGCGCAGTCGGCGCCCACGTGCCCCACGTGCAGGAGGCGGGGCCGCTCGCCCCGCGGGAAGGCGGGGCCCTGGCGGCGGAAGCGCTCGATGTCCACGCCGTGCGGGACGACCGAGATGTTGCGGCGGGGAACGCCCATCCGGATCAGTTCCGACTCCTCGTCGGCGCAGGCGGCGATGACCGCCCTGGCCCGGCGGCCGATCGCGCACTCCAGCCGCCGCACCGGCGCGGTGCTCCGGCTGTCGTCGTAGTGACTGTGGAAGGTCTGCGTGACGGGCACGCCCAGGCCCTCGGACCCGGCGATGGCGGCCAGGCCGCTGGACCACGAGTAGGCGTGGATGATGTCCGGGCGATGCTCCCGCCACCGGCGCCGCAGGCCGTCGCTGAAGTCCGAGATGTAGGGGAGGAGGTCGCTTTCCGACAGCTCCACGTCGGGTCCTGCGGGCACGTGCTCGACGCCGTCACCCGTGACCATCGACCGGGTGTAGACGGTCACCCGGTGGCCCCGCCCCAGCTCGCGGGCGATGGCGGGAGTGTCGGGAGTCAGCTCGTGCGCGGAGACGATCGCGATATCCATGGCACACCTCAAGACAGGAAGGCGTCTGAAAGGGTGTGCCTGCGTCCTAGGCACGATCGGTGTAGATGATGTTTACCTTACTCTGATTCCCGCTAAACGCCTAATCGGGAAAAATCATGCGCACTCCTGGTCAGCGGGATCGGCGCAGCGTGAGGACGGTGATCTCGTCGACCGCGTGGCTGCCGCAGAAGGCCCGGTGGTCCTCCTCGATGGCCTTGACGACCGCGCTCGGGGGCTGTCCGGCGCAGCGGGCGAGGGCCTCGGTGAGCCGCTGCTCGCCGTAGTTGTCCCCGGCGGGGCTCTGGGAGCCCACCAGGCCGTCGCTGTACAGCACGAGCGCCTCCCCGGCCGACAGGGTGAGCTCCTCCGTCGCGGGGACCGAGCCCTCCTCGAAGCCCAGCGGGACGCCGCCGCCCTCGGAGAACCGGACACCGCCGCCCGGCTGGATCAGCGCGGCGGGGTGGTGACCCGCGGAGGCGAGCCGCACCTTGCGGCCCCGCACGAAGCCGGCGGCGGCCATCACGAACAGGCCCGTGTTCTGCGCGACGAGGGCGTCGCTGACCTTGCGCAGGGCCTGCCCCGGGTCGTCCTCCCACACGCTCAGCACGCGCAGGCCGTTGCGGACCATGGCGGTGACGGACGCCGCCTCCTCGCCGCGTCCCGCCGCGCTGCCGATCACGAAGCCCCACCCGTTCTTGACGGGGAACACGTCGTAGAACTCGCCGCCGATGGCGCGCATGCCGGAGCCGGGGTGGTAGGCGGCGGCGATCTCGAAACCGGGGATGTCGGGGAGCGTGCGGGGGAGCACGCCGGTCTGCAGGGTGTCGGCGGCCTGCGCCCGGCGCTGGAACCCCTGCTGGGCCCGCATCGCCAGGCCGAGGTGCAGGCCGATCTCCTCCATCAGGCCCAGGTCGGCCAGGCCGAACGGCGGCCGGTCGCGCAGCCGCACCAGCGTGAGCACGCCGCGCGCCTCGTCGTCCGTGCGGATCGGCACGCTGAGCAGCGAGCCCGCGCGCATCGCCTGGAGCACGTCGCCGCCGAGCACCGAGTCGTCGGTCAGCATCTCGTGGACGACGCCGCTCTGCGTCGCCATCACCTGCTCCACGACCGGAGCCAGCGCGGGCGGGGCCTCCTCGACCGTCCGCTGCAGCCGCCCGACCGGCTGGTCGCTCGGCCCGACGACGACCGACCGGACCAGTTCGCCGTCCCTGGTGACGTCCGCGATCACCCAGTCGGCCGTCTCCCCGGCCAGCAGGCGGGCCGCCCGCAGCAGGGCGACGGGCTCGCGCAGGCTCTCCTCGTCCAGCAGCAGCCCGGTCAGCCGCGACAGCAGCTCGTGCCGCCTGGCCGCCGCCAGGACCGCCGCGTCGTCGGGCACGCCCGCCTGCACGGCCGGCTCGGGCAGCTGGACCTCGGTGGGCAGCACGACCCCGGCGATCATCTCCTGCGGCTCGCCCGGCATGCGCAGGCGGCTCAGCACCAGCCGTACGGTGTGGGCGCGGCCCTGGTGGGCCAGCCGGGTCTGGAACGAGGCGCTGTCGTCGCCGTGGAGGACGGCGGCGAAACGCTGCCGGAACGCGGCGCGGGCGGTCACGTCGACGAGCAGCGGGAAGGCGCGGCCGATGAGGTAGCCGGCGGGGCTGCCGAGCAGGCGGGTGGTCTCGTTGTTGATCCGGCGCACCGTGCCGCCGGTGTCCATGATGATCACGGGGATCGGCAGCGCGCGGAACACCTGGCGCAGCAGCTTCTGCTCGCGCTGACTGCCGCCGTCCCTGCGCCTGCGGCTGCGCGCCAGCTCGCTCAGCGCCTTGCGGACCAGTTCCTCGGCGGCGTCCAGCTCCCGTAGCATCGCACCCGGATCGGGATCGTCCCGTAGGCTGGCGATGCGGTCGGCGAGCCCGCTCAACGCGCGCTCAAGCTCGGCGGTGTCGGGCAAGCTGCCCCCCTCTCTCGACGTAGACGCTACGCCAAACCCCGGGCCTAATCGATCCAGCCTGGATTAACCCGGAAACTATGGGAATGGTCTTTCTACCATGGAGACGACATCCATCCTCGCGCGTGACCTCGCGGCGCTCGGCCGTGTGACGGAGGGCACGTCGGCCGAGAGCGTCCTGCGCGGCATCACGGAGGCGGTGGCGCGAGGCGTGCCCGGCTGCGCCGGCGGCACGGCCGAACTGTGGATGGAGGAGCGCGTGCTGCTGGCCGCCTCCCACAGCGAGCTCACCGTGCTGATCGACCGCGAGCGCGACCTACGCGAGGGCCCGTCGCGGGAGGCGCTGTCCACCGGGCGCCCGGTGACGATCCCCGACGTGATGCGCGAGTCGCGCTGGTCCCGCTACGCCGCCACGGCCGTGCGGCACGGGGTGCGCTCGGTCCTCGTCGTGCCGATCGCCGTGGAAGGCGCCGTCGTGATCATCGGCCTGTACGGCGTGCGCCCCGGCGTGTTCACCTCCGGCGGCCCGCTCATGGCCCTGCTGCGCGAGCAGGTCACCGTGGCGCTGGCCAACATCTGGGAGTTCGACGACGTCCTGACCGGCGCGGCGCAGATGCAGGAGGCCCTGGCGGGCCGGTCGGTGATCGACCAGGCCAAGGGCATCATCATGTCGAAGAGCGGCTGCTCGGCCGAGGAGGCGTTCGAGGAGCTCAGGCGGGTGTCGCAGCACCACCAGGTCAAGGTGGCCGACCTGGCCAGGCTCCTGGTGACCGAGCACCAGCAGAAGCACGGGGGAGCCGCCCCGGCCTGAGCGGGCCGTACGCGCGGGGGAGGGGCCGGCGGCGGGCGGGCTCAGGCGGCGAACGCGGCCAGGGCCTCGTCGAGGGTGTCGAACAGGGGCAGCCGCTCCGACAGGCCGGTCACCCACATCACCTTGGAGTTCGGGTATTGCACGGAGATCAGCGCGAAGTTGCCGCCGGCCGTGGTCGAGCGCTGCCAGTGGTGCACGATCAGGCCCAGCGCCCGGGAGTCCATGAACGTGACGCCGCCCAGGTCAAGGATCATGCCGGGGCCGTGGTCGTCCGCCGCCGCGTCCAGATAGTCGGAGAACTGCTCACGTGTCGTGGCGTCGAGGACACCGTTCACATGGATCACCACGATGTCCCCCGCCATGCTCGACGACAGGGACAGCAGTCCGTTGTTAGACACCTCGCGCCTCCTCTGCGGCAACATTACTGGTGCCGAAGGGGTGGTGATACTCCTGATTTTGGGGCAATATACTGAAGCAGAGGTCCAGCAGAGGGCCTCGTCTCGATACTGTAGCGAGGCGTGCCTTCTGCGTGGTCACCCCAGCGCGTAGGCGCCCTCGCGAGAAAATACGAGGGGACTGCGCAGATGGCTGCCGAGGTCCATGTAGAGACCGCCAGCAATCCGACCGCCGAAGAGCTCCTGGCCGAGCTGGCCGAGGACGGACTGTCCGAGGAGCGGCGGGAACGCCTCCGTGAGAAGATCGTCGAAATGCACCGCCCGATGGCGAGGGACATCGCCCGGCGGTATCTCAACCGCGGCGAGCCGATGGAAGACCTCCTCCAGGCCGCGTACGTCGGCCTCATGAAGGCCATCAACGGCTTCGACCCCACTCTGGGCCACAGCTTCCGCGGCTACGCCATGGTCACCATGACGGGCGAGGTCAAGCGGCACTTCCGGGACCGCACCTGGGCCGTCCGGGTGCCCCGCGTCTACCAGGAGCGCCGGGCCGAGCTCAACCGGCACGTCGCCGACATGACCCAGGAGCTGGGCCGGTTCCCCACCGTCGCCGAGCTCGCCAAGAAGATGGGCCTGTCCGAGGAGGACATGCTCCTCACGATGGACGCCTCCGCGGCGTACAGCACCCTCTCCCTCGACGCGCCGATCGGCGCGGACGACGACGCCGCCGCCCTCGGCGACGTGATCCCCGAAGAGGACGACGCGCTCGACACCCTGGTGGACACCGAGGCGCTGAAGCCTCTCATCGACCTTCTCCCCGAGCGGGAGAAGAACATCCTCCTGCTGCGCTTCTACGGCAACATGACCCAGGCCGAGATCGCGGCGGAGTTCGGCATATCGCAGATGCACGTCTCACGGATCCTCCGCAAGACCCTCGACCAGCTCCGGGCGGAGCTCGTCGCGGGATGAGAGGATGCGGCGATGCACGGGACACCGTCTGTGCCGAGGCGGTGTCCCGGGGTATCTTCGTCCTGCCCACAGCCCATAGATCCTGAGACGGCCAGATTTCCGGCGGGAGGCGTGTACCGGGTGAAAGATGACGGCGTTCCCGCGCACGTCACCAGAGCGGCCAGGGAGCGTGCCTTCTCCTTAGCCGATCTGCCCGATCTGCGGGAGTTCGCCGCCGCCGAGGCGCTGCGTCGCGGCATGCGGGAGGACGCGATCGGCGACTTCCTCGTCGCGCTCAACGAGGTCGCCACCAACGCGGTCACCCACGGGTCGACCAAGGCGCGGCTGGGTGTCCGGCGGGAGGGGCCGGCCCTGGTGGTCGCCGTCCACGACGACGGCCGGGAGTGGCGTTTCGAGGGCGAGCCGGGCCACGACCCGCCTCCGGAGAACGCGACCAGCGGCATGGGGCTGTGGGTGGCACGCATGTTGAGCAACGATCTCCAGGTCACCACCGGCCCCAGGGGAACCACCGTGACGATGCGTTTCCTCCTTGAGTAGGGGTAGGGGACAGCCATGGCTGTCCCACGGATTCTGATCGTCGGCGGCGGATACGTCGGCATGTACACAGCACTCCGCCTGCAGCGCAGGCTCCGCCGCGGCGAGGCACTCGTGACCGTTGCGGATCTCGACTCCTACATGACCTACCAGCCCTTCCTGCCGGAGGCGGCCGCCGGGAACATCGAGGCGCGGCACGTCGTCGTCCCGCTCAGACGGGTGCTGTCCCGGTGCCAGATCCTCAGCGGGCGGGTCACCCAGGTGCGGCTGGCCGACCGCAAGGCGGAGTTCACCCCGCACGAGGGGCCCGACCTCACCATCGACTACGACTACCTCGTCGTCGCGCCGGGCTCGATCTCGCGGCTGCTGCCGGTGCCCGGCCTGGCCGAGAACGGCATCGGCTTCAAGACCATCGAAGAGGCCATCGCCCTGCGCAACCACGTGCTCGGCCGCCTCGACATCGCCGCGTCCACCCCGGACCCCGAGGTCCGCCGCAGGGCGCTCACCTTCGTCTTCGTCGGTGGCGGCTACGCCGGAGTGGAGGCCCTGGCCGAGCTCGAGGACATGGCGGCCGGCGCCTGCAAGTATTTCGAAGGCATCAGCCGCGAGGACATGCGCTGGGTGCTCGTGGAGGCCACCGACCGCATCCTGCCCGAGGTGGGGCCGGACATGGGCAAGTGGACGGCGTCGCAGCTGCGTGAGCGGGGCATCGAGATCCGCATGGGCACGCTGCTGAAGTCCGCGGAGAGCTGCCACATCGTGCTGAGCGACGGCGAGGAGTTCGACGCCGACACCCTCGTCTGGACGGCGGGCGTCAAGCCGAACCCGCTGGTCGGCGCGGGCGACCTGCCCCTGGACAAGAAGGGCAGGATCAGGGTCGATCCGTACCTGCGCGTGCACGGCACCGACTTCGCCTTCGCCGCGGGCGACTCCGCCGCCGTGCCCGACCTCACCCGCCCGGGCGAGTTCTGCCCGCCCAACGCCCAGCACGCCGTACGGCAGGCCAAGACGCTGGCGGACAACCTGCTTGCGGCGCTGCGCGGGGAGGCCCAGCGGCCGTACCGGCACAGGTACGCGGGGTCGGTGGCGAGCCTGGGACTCTACAAGGGGGTCGCGCAGATCTACGGCCGGGAGCTTCGCGGCTTCCCCGCCTGGCTGATGCACCGGACCTATCACCTGACGCGGATGCCGACCATGAACAAGAAGACCCGGATCCTCATGGACTGGACGCTCGGGCTGTTCTTCCCCCGGGAGATCATCTCGCTGGGGGCCATCGAGGAGCCGCGCAAGGAGTTCACCCTGTCCGCCCGCTCGTGAGCGTCGGCGCCGCGGGCGGTCCGGAGGCGAGCACGGCGTGAGCGGATCCACACCCGCCGGCTCGCCACCGTGGCCGTTCGACCGGTGCGGCTCCTCCGGCTCCTTCGGCACCCCTTCAGCGCGCCGGCGCGCTCGCGGCGCCGGTATGGCGGCGCTATGCCGTCGCCATACCACCGCCGAACTGGCCTTTCCTACCGTAGGGGTCATCCCTGGTGAGCGGCTTCGGCCCCTGGAAGGCGAGGAGTAGCCATGTCCGAGGCGAACGACAACCCGAGCGTCGAGCCGGAGATCACGGACGAGGAAGGCCCCGAGGTCGTCGCGCACTCCGACGAGGAGTCCGAGGACAATCCCCTCTGCATCTCGATCAACATCGAGGTCCACTAGGTCGGGCCGGCCGGAGCGGCCGGACATCCTCCGGACGCCCCGGCGCCGACCACGGCGCCCGGGCACGTCTCGTCGGCTCGGTCCTCCGGAAGGGCCGGGCATCCTCGTCGTCCCCGCTTGGAGGATTCGGTGATCGAAGCGAGCAACCGTGAGGACGAGGCGCCCCCGCGGCTGATCCGGGGAGAGCGCGGCTGGTGGTTCCTGGGGCCGGGCGGCATCGCCCGGCTCGGGGACGGGCATCTGACCCCGGCGCGCACGCTGCGCCCGGACGTCGAGCGCGGTCTCCGCGAGCAGGGGCTGTTCACCGTACGGCCCAGCCGCAGCTACTCCCTGACCGTGCTGACGGCCACCGCGTGCAACCTGGGCTGCGCCTACTGCTTCCAGAACCTTGACCAGGACGGCGGCGGCGGCACCAGCCCGCCGCGCATCGGCTCGGTCAGGCTGACCTCCGGCGTCATCGCCGAGATCCTCACGTTCGTGGGGCGGCGGCAGGCGGAGTCGGGGCTCGACGGCCTCCTCCTCACCATCTTCGGGGGAGAGCCGCTGATGAACCCGCGAGGCTGCCTTGAGCTGCTCGAACGCGCCGCCGGCTACGGGCTGCGCCGCGCGGGCATGGTCTCCAACGGAACGCTGCTGACGCCGCGGCTGGCCCGGCAGCTCGCCGACCTGGGGCTGCGATACGTACAGGTGACCTTCGACGGCGACCGGCCCGACCACGACCGGATCCGGGTGCGCAGGACAGGCGGCGGCACGTTCGACGCCATCGTGGGCGCCATGGCCGCGATGACGGAGACCACCTCGGTCAGATGCGACCTGCGGGTCAACGTCTCGCCTCAGAACGTGGCCGGAATCGACACGCTGGTCGAGCGGCTGGCCGCCGCGCTGGACCCGTCCCGGTGCACCATCCACTTCGCCCGGGTCGGCGACGCCGGCGTCGGCTACGAGGACACGCTGGCGTACTCCGACGATCTGGCGGACCGGTTCATCCGCTGGCAGCGCCGCGCGCTCGACCTCGGCTTCACCGTCCCCCGTCCCCACGTCCGGCGGCCCTGCAACGCGTGCTCCTATCGGGACGGCAAGTACGGGGCGGTCGTCAGCCCCGACGGCGCGCTGTACAGCTCCTGGACCACCGCCGGCAGACCCGAGTTGCGGGTGGGCACGGCCCGCGACGGCTACCTGCCCGGCGAGCGGACCGAGGACCGATGGATCACGTGCGAGGACACGTACGGGCGGGCGGGCGACACGCGGGAGGCGGCGCGGTTCCGCGATCGGGTGGACGCGGCGCACCTCGACCACCTCAGCGCGACCGGCCGGCTGCGGGCATGAGCGAGGGCCGCACGAGCGAGTACCCCGCCGCTGCCCGGGAGGACCGGACCGAGGTGTTCCACGGCCACGTGGTGGCGGACCCGTACCGGTGGCTGGAGGACTCCGGCGACGAGCGGACCCGCGCGTGGACCGCGGCCCAGGACGCGCTGTTCGACGCCGAGCGGGCCGCGTGGCCGCACCTGGAGAAATGGCAGGTGGCGCTGGCCCGCCTGCACGCGTTCCCGCTGTCGTCGGTGCCCCGCCCCCGCGGGGACCGCGTCTTCTTCACCCACAGGGAGCCCGGCGCGGAACACCCGGTGCTGCTGGTCGCCGAACACGGCACCGTAAGGCCCCTGGTGGACCCGCTCACCCTCGACCCCAGCGGGCGAACGGTGCTGGAGGCGTGGCATCCCTCCGTCGAGGGCGACCTGCTCGCCTTCCAGGTGTCCGCCGACGGCCTGGAGGACTGCGTGCTCCGGGTGATCGACGTCGCCACCGGCGCCGTGGTCGACGGCCCCGCAGACCGGGTGCGGCGGACCCCGGTCGCCTGGCTGCCGGGCGGCCGGGCGTACTACTACGTGCGCCGGCTGCATCCCCGCCTGAATCCGGGGGAGGAGCGCTACCACCGGCGCGTCTATCTGCACCGGGTGGGCGCCGACCCGGACGACGACGTCCTCGTCTTCGGCGAGGGCCGGGAGAAGACGAGCTTCTACACCGTCGCCGTCACACCGGACGGCCGCTGGCTGAGCGTCTCGTCGACCCTCGGCACCCGTCCCGCCACCGATCTGTGGCTGGCCGACCTGGCCGGCCCGGACGGCGCCCCCGACCGGCCCCGGCTGCGCGCCGTGCGGACGGGCACGCCCGCCCGCAGCAGGCTCCACATCGCCCCGGGCACGGCGCCCGGCGACCCGATCTGGCTGCGTACGGATCTGGACGCCCCCCGGGGGCGGGTCGTGGTGACCACTGTCGCCGACGCTGTGGCCGGCGCTGTGGCCGGCACCGTCGCCGACACCGCCGCGGAACGGTGGCGCACGCTCATCCCGGAGCGGCCGGACGCGGTGCTGGAGGACTTCGCGCCGCTGCGCGACCCGGCGCTGCCGCGTCCGCGCGCGCTGGTCTCCTGGACCCGCCACGCCGTGTCCGAGATCACCCTGCACGACCTCGCCGACGGCCGGGAACTGGCCCAGGTGCCGCTGCCGGGCAGGGGCACCATCGGCCGGTTCGCCACGCGGCCCGAGGGCGGGCACGAGGTGTGGTTCGGCTACCACGACCACGTCACGCCGCCGAGGGTGCTGCGCTATGACGCCCGTACGGGGACGCTGGAGACTTGGCCGTGCCCGGCGGTGCCTGCCATGGCCTCTCCGACGCGGACGCCCGTCCCGTCTCTCCCGCCGGGTGCCTTCCCGGCGTCCGTCCCGTCTTCTCCCTCGGCTTCTGCCCCCGCTGTTCCTCCCGCTGTTCCTCCCGCTTTTCCCTCGGCGCCGGTCCCGTCGCCGGAGCCGGGCTCCGTGACGACCACGCAGGTCGCCTTCCCGTCCAGGGACGGCACCACCGTGCGGATGTTCGTCCTCTCGCCGCACGGCGTGCCGGACCGCAGGCGCCCGGCGATCCTCAGCGGGTACGGCGGTTTCGGTATCTCCATGACTCCCGTCTACACGCCGCAGGCGCTGGCCTGGGTCCGGGCCGGCGGGGTCTACGCGATCGCGTGCCTGCGCGGCGGGGGAGAGGAAGGCGAGGAGTGGCATCGCGCCGGGACGGGCCTGCGCAAGCAGAACGTCTTCGACGACTTCGACGCCGCCACCGACCTCCTGATCGGGCAGGGCTGGACCGCCCCCGACCGCCTCGGCGTCCTGGGGGAGTCCAACGGGGGGCTGCTCGCCGCGGCGGCGCTCACCCAGCATCCTGACAAGTACGCCGCGGTCGTCTGTGTCGCGCCGCTGCTGGACATGCTCGCCTACGAGCGGCTGGGCATGGGCCCGAGCTGGCGGGCGGAGTACGGCAGCGTGCGCGACCCCGGGGAGTTCCGCGCGCTGCTGGCCTACTCGCCCTACCACCTGGTGCGCGAGGGCCTGCCGTACCCGCCGGTGCTGTTCGCCGTCGCCGACGGCGACACCCGGGTGGACCCGGGCCACTCGCGCAAGATGTGCGCCCTGCTGCAGTGGGCGTCGGCCGGTCCGGGCCCCGTACTGCACCGGCTGGACCGGGGCGTCGGCCACGGCGCCAGGTCCGAGTCGGTGAGGCTCGCGCTGCTCGCCGACGTCGTCGCCTTCCTCGCGCGGCACTGCGGCCTCGACCCGGTGGGTCTGCCGTGAACGTCCTCCTGTGCCCGCTCAGCGACGCCGGCTACCTCTACCCCGCCCTCGCGGTCGGCAGGCAGCTCCGCCGGCGCGGGCACGCCGTCTTCCCCCTCGCCCGGCCCGGTGCGGCCGGCGTCGTGGGCGAGGCGGGCTTCGCCGCGCTGAACGCGCACGAGTACGGCGGAGTCCGCGCCTTCTCGGCCGCCTGGTGGGGCGAGACCGGCGCCCTCCAGTATCGGACCGTGGTCCGCGCGGCCCGCGAGGTCCGGGCCGACGCGCTGGTCACCTCGATCCTGTGCCACGGCGCGATCCTCGCCGCCGAGGCGCTCGACCTGCCGGTGGTGGTGCTGGGCTTCGCGACGCACCTGTGGACGTACGCCCGCGGCGCTGAGGGGGAGCGGCACGGGCGCGCCGTCATGCGGGAGCTGCGGCTGGTGGAGCTGCTGCGCCTCTACGACCTCACGCGGGAGCAGGCGGGGCTGCCGCCCCGCCGGGACCGGAGACGGGACCTCCCGCTGATCGGGTCGGGCCTGCTGCTCCGCGGAGACCCGGCGCTGGAGCATCCGGGGGCGGAGCTGCCCGAGGGCGTGCGCCACGTGGGGCCGTGCCCGTGGGAGCCTGCCGCCGACCCGGCCGCGCTGCACCGGCTGGCCGGGCATGTGCGCCGGATCGGCAAACCCGTCGTGTACGTGCATCTGGGCCGGGTGTTCGGCGGGGAGAGCATGTGGCCCCGGCTGAACGCGACGTTCACCGGCAGCCCGTTCCAGGCCGTGGTCGAGCGGGGCCGTTCCGGCGAGCCGAGGCCCGCCCCGGGAGCGGACGTCGTCGTGGTGCGCGAACCCTGGATGGGCCCCCTGATCGAGCTGTCGGACCTGGTGCTGACGAACGGCACCTCGTCTCCCGTCCTGGCCGCGCTCATGCGGGGAAAGCCCCTGGCCGTCGCGCCGATCGGCTCAGAGCAGCCGATGCTGTCCGAGGCGTGCGTACGGGCCGGTGTGGCGGTCGGGTTTCCCCCGGGCCCCGTGGGCGACGGCGTCCCGGCGCTCGGCACCGCGTACGCGGGCGGGCTGGACGAGCGCGTGCGCGAGCTCGGCGCGCGCCTGAACACCTCCGGCGGCGCCGCCGCTGCCGCCGACGCGGTGGTCGCCGCCACCTCGTCGGCGCGGGCGGGCGCGCACGGTGCCGCGCCTACCGATGTCGCGCCTACCGATGTCGCGCCTATCGATGTCGCACCTACCGGTGTCGCGCCTACCGATGTGACCCACACCGATGTCGCGGCCACCGCCCAAGTACCGGTCCAGGGCGGCGCGTGGACTCCCGCCTCCGATGCTCCCACCGACATCGGCGCCTACAGAGGTAGCCCATGAGCGAACCCCCGCCCCTGCGGCGCAACATGCGCTTCCAGTTCCTGTGGTTGGGCTCGGTGACGTCGGAGCTGGGCTCCTCACTGACCGGGCTCGCCCTGCCGCTGCTGATCCTGGCGGTCACCGGCTCCGCCGCGCTGGCCGGGCTCACCGCCGCCTGCCGCATCACCACCGGTGTCCTCGTCTCGCTCCCCGCGGGGGTGTGGGTGGACCGGTGGGACCGGCGCCGGATCCTGCTGTGCAGCGAGGCCGTACGGGCCGTGGCTCTGGCCACCCTCGCGGCGGCGGTCCTCGCCGACCGGGTGACGATGGGGCACATCGTCGCCGTGTCCGTGACCAACGGGGCCGCGGACGCGTTCTTCCGGCCCGCCCGCGACGCGGCGATCCGCGCCGTCGTTCCCGCGAGCCAGCTCATAACGGCGTACGCGCAGGACGAGGCGCGCGGCCACGCGACGGTCCTCGCGGGGCCGCCGCTCGGCGGGTTCCTGTTCGGCCTGGGCCGGGTCGTCCCGTTCGCCGTGGACGCGGTCACCTACGTGGTCTCGATGGTGTGCGTGCTGCTGGCCAGGGTCCCGCGACGGCCCCAGAACGTCGAGGACTCCGGCAAGACCCGGATGCGGGCGGACATCGCGGAGGCGGCCCGCTGGCTGTGGCACCGGCCCGCGCTGCGGGCGGGGCTGGGCTTCTCCCTGGTCGCCAACCTCGCCGCCAACGCGCTGCTGCTGCCGGTGGTCGTGCTGGTCGGATCCCGCGGCGGGAACCCCGCGGTGACCGGGATGGTTCTCGCGGGTCTGGGGTTGGGCGGTCTGCTCGGAGCCGCCCTGTCGGCGAAGATCGGCGCCCTGCTGCCGCCCGGCAAGCTGATGCTGGCGGTCGTCGGCGTGTTCGCGCTCGCCGTCTGCGCGACCACCCTCCCGTTCGGCCCCTACTGGCCCGCGGTCCCGCTCATCCTGGCGATGATCGCGGCCCCGGCGCTCAACGTGGTCCTGCGCGTGCTCGTGGCCACGCTCGTCCCGGACGCGATGATGGGCCGGCTGACCTCGCTCCTCCGGGTGGCGACCATGGGCCTGGCCCCGCTCGGGCCGTTGCTGGGCGGTGTCCTGGCGGACCGTGCCGGTGGCGTCGGCGCGCTGCTCGCCATCGGCGGCTCGCTCGCCGTGTGCTGCGTCCTGGCCGCGACGAGTGCCACGCTGCGCGGGCTCGAAGGCGCCCCGGAGGCGGCCGTGCCCACCGTGCCTCCCGAGCCCACCGAGTCCACCGAGCCCGCCGAGCCCGCCGAGCCAACCGACACAACCGAGCCCGCCGAGCCGGACCGCGAACCGGTGGCCGAGCGGTGATGTGGGCGCCGAGCGCGCCGGCGTCTCGACGGGCGACCGCCGGCACGCCGGTCATGCCGGCGTCGTGGAGAGAGGTGGCGGCGGTGGCGCCATGGGACAGGACCGCCTGACGAGAACCGCCGGGGCGGGGGGGGACCGACGCGGGCGCCCCCGCGATCGCGGCGGAGAAGGA